>JAGHCS010000170.1 GCA_021160355.1 Candidatus Cloacimonadota bacterium | reverse complement strand
GAGAAAATACTTCCCCACAGAATTTATTATTCATCTCCGTTTTAGTGACCACTTTGTTACACATAAAGTAAAAATCCATTACAATTTTCCCCCTTTATTCTCTCCCATTCCCTCAAATACATTGACAGAAAATAATGCGGTTCGTTTCTTCGGTCAATATAAGCTATTGACAGAGAATATGAACCATGAAAGACATCATTAGATTTTTTAAAAAGAACAGGGGCTACGCTCGAATGAAAGATCTTAAACATGCCGGCTTTCATTCACGAAAAATAAAGCAAATCCTTGAACAGGGAAAAATCGAAAAGATCAAACCAGGTCTTTATCGTCTTTCTAACATGTATAATATAGGTGATGTTCCACAAAGTTTCATCGATGTGTGCACGTCAATGCAAAAGGGAGTCATCTGTCTCATTTCTGCATTGGAATTTCATCAACTTTCAACAATCAATCCATCTGAGATATATCTTGCACTGCCTAATTCAGATAAGCAGAATAATATTAACTTTCCCCCGGTAAAAGTTTTCTATTTTCGTAAAAGATTTTATGAGCCTGGAATTGAAGTAAAGATCACAAAATCTGGTACATTTAAAATATACAATGCAGAAAAAACGATTTGTGATATGTTCCGTTATCGTAATAAGCTTGGTGAGGATCTCGCTCTTGAGGGATTGAAAAATTACCTCAAACGTAAAGACGCAAATCTATCTAAACTAAGAGATTATGCAATTACATGTCAGGTAAAGACAGTAATGCTCCCATACCTGAAAGCGATGGTTGTAGAATGAGAAAAAACATCAAGAATATTGCAGCTTCAGCCCGAGCACGATTATTGGCAGTCGCGAAAGATTCAGGTCGTGATTTCAATTCAATCTTACTGCAATACTTTCAGGAAAGATTTCTTTATCGACTTTCAATTTCTCCATATAAGCACAATTTTATTTTAAAGGGAGCACTTCTCTACCTTATCTTTGAAATGCCTCGTTTGCGCCCCACAAAGGACATTGACTTCTTAGGTACGAATATAGATAATTCTGCAGACGGTATAGTGAACATGTTCAGTGATATTATACGCATCGAAGAAAATGATGGTGTCAAATTCGCTGCTGATTCACTGGATTCTGAATTGATTAAAGAGGATGCTGATTATCAGGGCATAAGAATTTATTGTACTGCCACCCTTGGAAATGCAAAAAGACGGATGCAATTCGATATCGCATTTGGAGATATTATTATTCCAAATGCCGAAATGAAAGATTTTCCAGTTCTTCTTAAAAATCTCTCTGTTCCAACGTTAATGACATATAGTATCGAATCTGTTTTTACGGAAAAATATGAAACAATCGTTAAATTAAATTTTGCAACGAGTAGAATGAAAGATTTCTATGATATTTATTTCATGGTTAACAATCTTACAATTGATCCTGATATTCTAATAAAAGCAATAAAAATTACATTTAAAAATCGCAGTACTGATCTTTCAAGTCGATCAGTGATCTATACCAAAGAATTTGTTAATGATGCTACTAATCAGATGCAGTGGAATGCTTTTATTACGAGAATTGGATCAGACATAGCTTTATCTTTTAAAGATTGTGTAGTATCCATCAGAGATTTCGTTGAAAACGTCCTGAAGTAAATGTCGTTCTTTATCTGAAATTATTATTTCACAATATTATTGGTACTAATCGTTTTCTATCATTATCCCCCCAATTCCCTCAAATACATTGACTCAATAACCACCGGATTTTGATAAGGCTACTTTTTTGTGACCTGCTCCAAAAGAAATAATCATAAGTTGAAAAATAATGAAAAAAATTAAAAATATCGCTATTATTGCTCATGTTGATCATGGCAAAACCACTCTTGTGGATGCAGTTCTCAAGCAGTCCGGCACCTTCAGGGATAACGAGAACATTACCGACCGCGTGATGGACAGCAACGATCTTGAAAAGGAACGGGGCATTACCATATTTTCCAAAAATGCCTCCCTCACCTATAAAGATTACAAAATAAATTTTGTTGATACACCTGGACATGCGGATTTTGGCGGCGAAGTCCAACGCATTATGAAAATGGTGGACTCGGTTCTTCTATTGGTCGATGCTTTTGAAGGTCCGATGCCTCAGACAAAGTATGTACTGAAGAAATCCCTTGAGCTCGGACTTGATCCGATCGTGATCATCAATAAAATAGACAGACCGAATGCGCGACCTGCAGAGGTTCTTGAAATGGTATTCGACCTTTTCTGCGACCTTCATGCAAATGATTCCCAGTTGGATTTCCCCGTTCTTTTTGCATCAGGAAAAGACGGCTATGCAAGGTATGAGCTGGAAGACGAAAATGAGGACTTGATCCCTTTATTTGAAACGATCATACACAGAGTGAAAGATTCTGAAGGCGATGAATCCAAACCATTTCAAATGCTTGTATCAGCCATCGAATATGATAATTATCTCGGGAAGATCGGAACTGGAAAGATCACAAACGGGACTGTGAGTCAGGGTGAAGAGGTTGTGCTGCTCAAGCGTGATGGAGAAAGACTGCTTTATCGGATCACAAAGATTTATCATTATGATGGCTTGAAAAAGAAAGAAATAAAAAAGGCATTTGCGGGTGATATCGTTTCACTCGCAGGGATGGAACGGGTCGATGTGGGAGAAACAGCTGCGTGCAAAGAAAATCCGCAACCGCTTCCAATTATCGAGATCGATGCTCCTACTCTCTCAATGACATTCAGAGTGAATGACTCTCCTTTGGCCGGAAAAGAAGGTAAGTATGTCACTTCCAGAAATATCTGGGACCGACTGCAGAAAGAGCTACAAACCAATGTCAGCATCAAGGTCGAAGGCACGGAAAACGGAGATGAATTCATTGTAAAAGGACGGGGAGAACTTCAACTTTCAATCCTGATTGAAAATATGCGTCGCGAGGGTTTTGAGTTCCAGGTTTCCACACCCAAAGTGATTTATCGCGAACTCGAGGGAAAACGTACAGAACCGATCGAACTTGTTACTGTTGATGTTGCTGACGAGTTTGTCGGAACTGTGATCGAGATGCTGGGATTACGAAAAGGTGAGATGCTCGATATGGTGCCGGGTAATGACGGTTATACACGCCTAGAATATAAAGTTCCTGCTCGCGGTCTCATCGGCTTCAGGAATGAATTTCTCACAACTACGCGCGGCACAGGCATTATTAATCATAATTTTTATGAATATGAGTTTTATAAAGGTGACCTGGACAAAAAAAGCCGCGGTGCTTTGATCGCTATGGATAAAGGTTTAGCAACAGGATATTCGTTGTTCAACTTTCAGGCGCGAGGTATATTATTTATTGGACCGGGTGTGGAAGTTTATGCCGGTATGATCATTGGTGAACACTCCCGTGAGAACGATCTTGTTTTGAATATCGTGAAGGGCAAAAAGCTCTCAAACGGACGTGCAGCCGGATCTGATGATGCGATCGTACTCGTCCCACCACGACAGTTTAGCCTGGAGCAAGCGCTTGAATATATTAATGATGATGAACTCCTGGAAGTAACTCCTAAAAATATCAGAATGCGAAAAAAAATACTCGATGAAACTGCACGAAAAAGAGAGATGAACAGGTTGAATAAGTTAGATCAGGAATAAGTTTGTAATTCAATCAACCGTAATACATTGAAGGCGAGAATGGAAATTCTTGCTTTCTTTTCATGATTTTTCACCTGTCTCATCGAATTACGAATTGTTGGGAAAAATACTGATTGCTTAGATAAAAATAATATACACACCCCGATCCGCCCCGATGCTCGGGACGAACCACCCTCTTTTTAGAAGGGATTCCTCTTTGATCATCTCTCATAAGAGGAGTACTCCGATTTACTTGTCGAGTCGTATCCACATATAATTGTGTTGTTTGGCACAATCAGCTTTCGGAGTAGACTGATCGGAGGGAGGTGTGTTACTGGCTTTACCAAGCCAGTCTTCATTGCATTTCGTCTTGATGAAATGGGGCTTGGTAAAGAGACAAGGATAGTTATTATTTTCATTCATTAATAATTTGTCATTCTTGAGGGAGTGAAACGACCGAAGAATCTCACAAACCATTAATTCATTTTCATGGGAGATCCTTCGCTTCGCTCAAGGATGACAAAACCTCCTTTGAAAAAGGAATCATGCTTTAACCGGGAGCAGTATTGTAATAATTTAAAAGTGGAACGGTCTTATATTTCGTGCTACTTCGTGTTAATTCGTGGTTTCACTTTGTTCCTCTCTTTTCCAATTCCCAAATTGGGAAAGCAATAATAGCAGAAGCCCCTGCTTCAAAAAGGGCTTAACCAAGCAGTCTCCATTCAAATACGCCTTGATAAACGGGCTTGGTAAAGAGTAAAATCTGTTTATTTGTGAGACTCTTTGACAAGCTCAGAGTAACAATGATTTTATTTCTTGGTTAAGTTACATTTTAGTGCTTTTCGTTTTTTTCGTGGTTAATTCATTAAAATATCATATTCTTCGTATAGAGATTATAATAATATCCTTCATTTTTCATAAGCTCATCATGCGAACCTTGCTCGACAATCTCACCATTATTCATCACATAGAGTAGGTCTGCTTTTCTTACGGTCGAAAGCCGATGAGCAATTATGATAGTAGTCCTGTTCTGAGAAAGTTCTTCCATTGCTTTCTGGATGTATGCTTCGGATTCTGTGTCAAGAGAGGACGTTGCTTCATCAAAAATTAGTATCGGCGGATTTTTCAAAAATACTCTGGCAATTGAAATGCGCTGTTTCTGCCCTCCGGAAAGCATGACCCCGCGCTCACCTGTAAGTGTATCAAAACCATCAGCAAGTGATTCTACAAAATCCAGGATATTGGCTCTACGTGCTGCATCGATCAACTGTTCATCCGATGCTTCGGGATTTCCATACAGGATATTGTCCCGAATCGTTGAATCAAAAAGGAAAACATTCTGCTGCACGAGTCCGATATTCTTTCTCAGAGATTCCTGCTTTACATCGAGTATGTTAATCCCATCCACGCAAATACAACCCTTTTGTACTTCATAAAATCTTGGTATCAATGAAGCAAGAGTAGATTTTCCTGCCCCGGACTCCCCCACCAACGCAACAGTTTTACCTGCAGGTATTGTGAGTGAAATATCTTTCAATATCCAATTCTCTGAAGTAGTGTATTTGAAGTACAAGTTCTGAATTTCAATTTCCCCTTTTACTGGTGGCAGATCCCGGGCATTTTTTATATCGTTTATATCCGGTTCGATATCCATCACTTCGATAAACCGTTCAAAGGCAGCGCTCCCTTGTTGGAATTGCTCTGTAAAGTGAATAAGCCGATCTATGGGCTTCAGGATAAAATTGATATACAACGTAAAGGCAAGCAGATCGATCACGTCGATTTTTCCCATATATATAAGATATACTCCCCCTGCAATCACGATGAGATAATAGAAATCAGTCAATCCGGTCATACCTGCAAAATAAGTGCTCATTATTTTATACATCTTTTCTTTTGCAGTTTTAAAGCTGAAGTTGATATACTCAAATTTCTCCATTTCAAGCTCTTCGTTTGTAAAAGATTTCACTTCACGAATGCCTTGCACAGAGTTTTCCACACTACTGTTTATGTCTGCAATACGTTTTCGAACGAGACGGAACCCACCTTTCATTTTCCTTCCATAAGTCAAACCCCACACGAGGAGTAAAGGAAGAGGGATGAGAGCAATGGCTGCAAGCGGAACACTGTAATAGAACATGGCAATAAAAGAACCGATGATAATGAAAACAGATATGATAAAATCTTCCGGTGCATGATGAGCAACCTCAGCGATCATATTCAGATCGTTGGAGATGCGTGACATAAGGTGACCAGTTTTCACATTATCAAAATAGTTAAAGGAGAGCTTTTGCAGATGAGTAAAGATATCGGTTCGCATATCGCCTTCCATACGCACACCCATAATATGTCCCCATCGAATGCGTATGTACGTAAAGATCATCTTGAGTATCATAATAGCACCCATGAGAGAAAGCATGAGCACAATGCCGTGAATATCCTTATTTGGAATGTAATTTTTTAGCAGACTACGCGTGATCATCGGGTAGAATACAGACAAGATCGCTGCCAGAAAAGCGACCGACATATCAAGAATGAAGAGCCATTTATGAGGTTTATAATATTTTATAAAACGTTTGAGCATATGGTTCACCTATGTTGATGTAGTAATATTATTACCCAACACCAAATCGGTTTGATTTCTATGTCGAGTTTTGTAAATCCCAAACCTTGCGAATGGTCTTTATGACCTTCGTAATGGTTGAGAATGTAATAGCACTCAGATGATCCTGATTAACGCTGATTAACTGGAAAATTTAATAATGCATACAGAATAATGATTAATGATTGAATATTATTATTACAGATTTTTCAACCTCTGAATGTTTTCATAAGCGACTTCCAGGAGTAGAATACGCAAGATCGGAATCTTGCTTTACAATGAGACTTTGCCTAATTTACTTCATTATTGGACATTCCTTGTTGGATATTGGATATTCAATTTCCTTAATAATAAATCTACTTATGCACCTTCTTAATAAACTCTTCCACTTCCGGAATGCCACCCTGATATACAAGATATCCATTATAGGGTTCTCGCTTGGTTATATCCCCAGCAATTGGTGTCAGCATAAGTTCTTTCACTTTTTCCAGATCATTGGTTTGTCCAAGCGCCCAGCCAAGCTTGATATACGCAACTTCAGGAAGCATATTTTCTGCCGGAATGATCCCATAACTCATAAGATCACGTCCTGTATCATACACGAACATGTGCACAAAACCCCACAATGTCTGCACTGTCATATACACGGGAATGCCCTTTTCCTTGCACTTTCTGATGGCTGGATAGAGTGGTTTGTTCACATGCCCAAGTCCGGTTCCGGCAATGATAATTCCTTTATAACCATTATCAATTAGCGAGTAGATCATATCGGGCTGCATATTCGGGTAGTAATAGATCAATGCAACTTTTTCCTCAAAGTAAGGAAGGATTTTTACTTTTTTATCGTTGCGCCTGTAATTATAATTATTTTTAATCGGCACAACTCCATCACGAGTAACTGTTGCGAGTGGAATATCACCTATTGTTCTGAAAGTTGATCGATAGGACGAGTGCATCTTTCTTACGCGAGTTCCCCTGTGAAGAAGTCCGTACTCATCAGATGTTGGACCAAACATACAGACCAGAACTTCTGCAATATCAGAAGTTGCCGCAGTTGTCGTCGCATGAATGAGATTGAGTGCTGCATCTGAAGAGGGTCTGTCCGAAGATCGCTGCGAGCCAACAAGCACAATAGGAATTGGAGAATTCTGGATCATAAAGGAAAGTGCAGCAGCAGTGTGGTGAAGCGTGTCGGTACCATGACCGATCACAATCCCGTCAATGCCCTTTTCGATCTCTTTGCCAATGGCAATTGCGAGTTTTTTATACTGATCAGGACCCATATTTTCACTGAATACTGCAAATAATTTTTCTGTCTGCAGGTTGCAGATGTCAGCAAGTTCCGGAACAGCACCATACAACTCACCCGGAGAAAATGCAGGTATGACCGCACCTGTTCTATAGTCCAAGCGTGAAGCGATCGTACCACCGGTTCCTAAAAGTTTTATGTTCGGCTTACCTTCTGTAAACGGGAATTCTTTTTCAGGAATTTTGTAATGTGCTTCTTTGTAACCGATCTCTTTCATGTCGGTGATCGTATTGACATCTACTCCCACATTGTACCCAGTTGCCAGTTTGAGAACAATATGAAGATCATCATCATTCTCGGAACGGGGCAGGATGATCCCATTGAAATTTCCTCGCGTAGTTTTAACCTCGGCATCGCTCCATACGCGGACTTTGAAATTTTTCAAAACCGAGAGTGCCTGTCCCTTGTAGCCTTTAAATAAATCTATCATTTCCCATCTCCCGTCAAACATTCATTCAATGCCTTATGAAGTTCTTTGAGACGCATATTTCCCAGCGCAATAGGACGCAGATGTCCCATGATCCATTTATTCTCAGCATCAGGATTCTCATTTTTACCGATCTCGTTGAACATCGCATGCAGGCTTGGAATATTCTGCATAATATCTTCTTTCGTATGATGTTCATACTTCACGAGATTGAGTATTGATTCAAATTCCATGTGTGGATTCTCATACATGATCTTTAGCATCGAGGGAAGAATTTCAAGTTCAATTTTTTCTTCTTGCAGAAATTCTATCAACTGATACACTAGTTCATATTGGAATGGAACTGACGAGTCATATTGTCCTTCAATGTGCTTGAGCGTATGCCCGAAAAGTGTTCCGATCCATTTGGGAGAAACTTTGAACTTTTCGATCATTTCTTCAAGCAAAGGCATCAGATCATTCCTTAGTATGTAATAGTAACAATCTTCGGGAATCTTCCATTTTTTAAGCTGCGCCATCCGCTTATTCAAACTTACAGGAAGGTTTTTGCGGATATTTTCTATATTCTCATCTTTGATCGGAATGGGGGCAGAGTCCGTATCAGGATACATTCTATCAGCACCGGGAAGTACTCGTTCAAAGATGGTCGTGCCGTCGATGAGTGCTTTTCTTGTTTCATTCGGCACACCATCAAACGCCATTCTGCAACGCTCTTCGATCGTCTCCATCGCTGTTTGCACATCCTCCTCAGGAGCCCAGAAAACGATCTGAGCATCGTTATCACCGCTCTGTAGCAAGGTACTTCGCTTTTTCAGCATATCCTTATTGAACACCGGATTCATATCTTCTGAATGCACCATATTCGGTCGTTCGAGACA
Source organism: Candidatus Cloacimonadota bacterium (assembly GCA_021160355.1). Classification (GTDB taxonomy): domain Bacteria; phylum Cloacimonadota; class Cloacimonadia; order JGIOTU-2; family JGIOTU-2; genus Celaenobacter. The sequence continues at coordinate 616 of JAGHCS010000170.1, read as the reverse complement.
GGCAATGACTTTCAGACGCCCTTCGATCTCATCAGCAAAAGTTTTTCCGGGCTGCATGAAAAATGAAAGTATTCCTTTGAACTCAGGCAGATTGCAGGCAATAAGTTTCCAGCCCTTGTCCATTGCATTCTTTATCGGCTGGTACTCGATATCAGAAATATCAAAAGTAATTGATTTGAATGTTGGTTTCCATTTCTTTGTATTTTTAATTCGATCATGTAATTCCTTTTTGATCTCCAGCAGCGCTTTCTGACGAAATGCTTCATTATGAGTAAGTCTAGCAATCCATTTGATATGCGAAACACCCTTTATTTCGACACGTGTTCCTCCGGTGATGCTGACATTCACATCCTGCCTGCCGGCACCAATACCAACACGGACTTTGCCCGAGCTTCTGTTTATGAACCTGATCACCTGTCCGGCTTCCATCACTTCGTCGGGTGTAAAAAGTTCAGGATAGGTCACGGTCTCGATGAGAGGAATTCCGAGCCGATCTGTAGTATAGATTCGTTCGTGACCTATATCGGATACTTCTCTGCAGGAATCTTCCTCAACACTCAGTTGAATGATGCACACATTTTTGTTTTTAAGCGGAATTTCTCCCTCAATGCCCACG
>JAGHCS010000013.1 GCA_021160355.1 Candidatus Cloacimonadota bacterium | reverse complement strand
GGGCTTGGCATGCTGCTCGATGATGCTGGAGAAGATTTCTATAATTGTGCAACACTCGGACAAGGTGGGGCAACAACGCTCGGAATGGGAATTCTCTCCGATCTTAATGGAGATGACAAGTATTATCTCGCAATTGATGAATCGGAGGACAAGCTGGGAAATCTTGCGGGTTACGGACAGGGTGGTGCACTCTCATTTAGAAATTATCCTTGGAATAAGAAACTTACTGCTTACGGAGGAGCGGGACTGCTTTTTGATGCGTCAGGCAATGACAGGTACTGGGCAAAAGGCTGGTGCGATCAGGGTGGAAGTTACATTATGTCACTCGGTGCATTGGTCGATGCTCAAGGTAATGACCATTATACAGCAAATACAGGACAAGGAAGCGGTATTCATATTACGAATGCAATTCTTATTGATAAAAGCGGACATGACATTTATGAAGGAGGTTTTCGTGCTGGTGGTTCAGGAGGAGATCGGTCTTCGGGATTCCTTATAGACTATTCAGGTAATGATTGTTATACATCACATACTTCATCGTATGGGACCGGTGGAAAACCGATGAGCTATTCTCTTTTTATTGATTATGAAGGAGAAGACACATACATTTGTGATAATCCTTTAGGAGATATTACATTCAATAACTGGCACAGTTTTGGAGGAGTCTGGCCAGAGTCCGAGCCATCTAATTGGCCATTTGCAATCTGTCTGGATCTTGAAGGCAAAGATGATTATCAGGTCCGATTTCATGAAAATAATTGTGAAAGATCGAGTTTTGGGCATGGTATTTTCATAGATACAGAGTGGGAGGGGGAATATGTAATAGGGTATATAAAAAATGAATTAAAAAGTCAGAAACTTCCGAAATTAAGTGATCGGATAAAGCAATCAAAATATTATTATGAAATAAAAGATTTGCTTTCTCCAAGCGTATTTATTCGATTCCAGGCGATTGGACAGATACTTCATGAGTCGCAAGATATTATTCCATATCTTACAGAAATTCTGCAAACCTCGGAAAATAGAAATGTGAATCGCGACATTCTGGAAATCCTCCATTATTTTCTTATGAACGAAGAACTCTCTGAATCTTCTCAAAAAGAATTATTTTCATTGTTAGAAGCGTCTGATGAAGAAGTGCGTTATATCATAGCTGACGATATCGGGATGTGGGATTTGAAGTTTGGTGAAAATATGTTGTTGAACATTGCTGTGTCTGATACTTGTGCAGATGTCAGATATGCAGTGCTGAAATCATTACTAAAATTCGAATCCATGAAAGGGCTTATTATTGCGCGCAGGTTATCCGAAAAAGATATGTCTGAAAAAGTGCGCAGAATTGCAACAGCATATCTCGGAGTTGTTGAAGATGGAGTTGATCCATTTCCTTTACTCAGCTACATCCTTCAACACGATTCATCTCCTTCTGTTCGGGTGGAAGCAGCAAAAGTATTTGGAAAACTCAAAGAAGAAAGAGCTGCAAATTTACTTAGAGAAGCATCACAATCTTTTGATGCCTATCTCCAGCGTGCTGCAGGGAAAAGTCTCGCAGAATTGGGATATATTGAAGGAATCGATATTTTGATTAAATCCCTTTCATTTCCCTCAATTGATGCTTTTGATAATTATAATTACAATGTCCCGAATTTTATATCCATGTACTCAGGATTTGATCTACCAGAATCAGGGCGTTATGATCAACAGAAGTGGCGCGAATGGTTTGATGAAAATAAAATGCAAATCAATATTCAAGAGAATCTCAAGAATTTGGACGAATATCATGTTTTGCAGGATTCGATAGCACAATTTGAAGAATTAGAGAAAATACAACCCCTTGAAATATTCCTGGTTTCACACCAAAATTTTATAAAAGCCAAGAAAGATCTGGCTCAAATACTCAATAGTGTTGCTTGGAAGATGGTAACTGCTTCGGAAGGTTCAAAGAAATATAATCTTCAGAACGGGCTTGAATATGCAAAAAGATGTGTCGAACTTGATCCTCAATTGAATTATATTGACACACTTGCTGAAGCATATTACCAAAATAGAGATTACATGAATGCATTAAAAATCTGCAATGATATATTAGAAGATCACCCAAAAGAAATGATGTTTTTGAAGAGAAAAAAGCTGTGCGAACAGAAGCTTGGAAATTAAAAGTTACTAAGTTGTTGACGGAAATTATTTATTTTTTCTATTTTGAAATCAGTTTTTTGCAAAATACAAAGGATGCTTATGGAAAAGTTTGATATCAATAATTACAAAGATTTCAATAAAGCGGTACAACAACTCAGTGAACTTGTAGGGAAACAAGACAAACATATTAAACAGCTTATTCATATTGGTGAATCCCTTTCAGCTAAAAAAAGTCTGGTAAACATTTTCACTCTGATACTCAACGAAGCGATGGATTATGCAAATGCAGACGGTGGAACTATTTATTTTGTCTCTAATGATAGAAAATTCCTTGATTTCAAGCTAACCTATAATAAAGCTCTCAATATAGAGATGGGGAATGAAGAAACGCCTATCACATGGCCGAGTATACCACTATATTTAAAAAATGGTTTAGCAAATATGAGTTATATGGTATCTTATGTGTATCATACAAAGGAAAGCAAAACCTTCGAGGATGTCTATGATCAGAAGTTGTTTGATAATACAGGCACTCAGAAATTTGATACACGCAATAAATATCGTTCGCAATCAATGGCAGCTATTCCTCTGATAAATCACGAAGATGAAGTAATGGGGGTGATCCAGCTTATTAATGCTATGGATAAAGATGGTAATTGTATTCCATTTGGAACTGAACATATTAAAATGCTAAATTCTCTCGCTTCTCAAGCTGCTATCTCGCTTTCTAATAAAAGATTAATAGAAAGTCTTGAAGAGTTGCTTCTTCAATTTATCAAGTCTATCGCTACCGCGATTGACAAAAAATCAAAATATACTGCTGGACATGTCAAACGTGTTGCAACACTTACAGAAGAAATAGCCCGTAGAATAAATGAGGATGAGAATGGTTATTTCAAGAATGTGTATTTTAATGAAGATCAGTTACAAGAGATCTCCATGGCTGGTTGGATGCACGATGTGGGGAAAATCGTCACACCGGAATGCATTATGGATAAATCAACAAAACTCCAAAAGATCATTGATAGAGTTGAGCTCATTAAAGTTCGAGGTGAATTGATAAAGCAGGTCATTAAGAAGGATATAAACAAATTGAAATTAGATCGCACATTAACTAAAGAAAAAGAGAAGGAGCTCATAAAAATATCCAATCAGATAGATCATGATATCTCTTTGATTGAGAAAATGAATTTTGGTGTAGAGAATTTTTCTGATGAAAATAAAAAAGAAATCGAGCGAATGTATTCTTTTTCTTATATCTCGGAAGGACAAGATTACAGAATTCTCACAGATGATGAGAAAAAGAATCTCATGATATACAGAGGTACCCTGACTGATGAAGAATTTGATATTATGAAAGAGCATGCACAGGTAACATGGGAAATGCTCTCCCCCCTTCAATTCCCTAAAAAGTATGAGAATGTACCGCTCTATGCTGCTGCACATCATGAAAGACTTGACGGCGGTGGATATCCCCACAATCTGTCCGAGAACCAGATACCTTTGCAGGCGCGTATAATCGCTGTGGCTGATGTCTTTGAAGCGCTTCTTAGCGAACGTCCTTATAAGGATGGTAAAAAGGTCAGTGAAGCGATGAAAATAATTGCATTCATGGTTCAAGATCATAAACTTGATAAAGCAGTCGTTGATATACTCTTAGATTCAGGATTGCATATTTCCTTTGCACAAAAAATCGCAAAACCGGAGCAGGTCGATAACGTTGATATAAAAAAAATAAAGAGTATCTATCATATAAAAAAATGAAAAAAACTCTAATCTTCAGTACATTTTTAGTACTGTTCACATGTGCTCTTCATGCAATATCAGAAGTTGATAGTCTGAAAATTGCATTGCTGGATGCGCAAGTAGATGAACGAATCATAATTTTAAACACTCTTGCGACAAAATACTGGTACATAAATCCGGATTCAAGTATAAATTTTGCGGAATCAGCCCTTGAACTTGCGAGAGCACGAGACAACAAGGAGCAGGAAGCAACAGCTTATCATAAATTGGGTGGAGCGTATTATTTTCTCAGCGACTACAGTCATGCATTAGAGAATTACAAAAAGTCTTTGCTGATAAGGAAGGAACTCAGAGATGATCCGGGAGTTGCAAACATCTCAAATAATATCGGTATGATTTATCAGGAACTTGGAAGCTATGATAAAGCATTGGATAATTATATGATCGCTTTACAGTATTATGAAGCTTTTATTGATGAGGAAAAAATTGCAGTTATGCTCAATAATATCGGTACTGTTTACGGAGACCTGAAAAATTACGATAAAGCATTATTATCATATATGCATTCTTTGGAGATCAAACAAAAACTGGATGATAAAAGCGGTATTGCGAGTACCTTACATAATATTGGACGTGCATATGATAATTTGGGAGAACCCCAAAAAGCTCTTGAATATTATGAACGGTCAGTAATTCTAAAAAAAGAATTGAATAAACAATACAGTCTCGCATTGACGCTAAACAATATTGGAAAAGTATATTCTGAGCAGAAAAACTTTGAGAAAGCGCTGACTTATTTTGGGCAAGCCCTGCAGATCGAAGAAGAGCTCGGGGATAAATTCGGAGAAGCAAACACAAGAAACAATATTGGTGAAGTCTATCTCAATGTGGATGAGTTGAGCAAAGCTGAGAATTATTTACAACATGCACTGAAAATAGCTCAAGAAATTGATGCAAAATACATAATTGAAGCGAGTTACCTCCATTTATCAAAGCTCTATGACAAGAAAGGTGAGATTAATCTCGCTTTGGACTATCATCAAAAAATGTTCAAAATCAATCAGGAAATATTCAGTGAGCAGGTTCGTGATAAAATTGCAGTGCTTCAAGCCAGATATGAGACTGAGAAAAAAGACCAAGAAATCGACCTTTTAGTTAAGGAAAGAGATATTAATGAACTCACCATCGAGAAACAGCAGAATCTGAGAAATTTTCTTATAGTGCTTATTTTCTTAGTGATAATTATCGCAATTATCATGTATATAAGTTATCGACAAAAAAGAAGGGATAACCTTATCATTGCCCATGAAAAAACGAAATCAGATAACTTACTTATGAACATTTTCCCGCTCAGAATAGCAAATGATCTGAAAGAAACAGGCAAGACAGAACCGGAACTCTTTAAAAACGTAACAGTCTATTTCTCAGATATTGTTGGTTTTACCGTTACCTCTGCTCGGCTTACTCCCCAAAAACTTATTGACGAACTCAATGAAATATTCACTGCGTTTGACGAGATCATAGAAAAATATGAGTGTGAACGCATTAAGACTATTGGCGATGCGTATCTTGCAGTGGGAGGAATGAACAGAAGTACATCATCGCCTGCAATAAACATTGTTCGTGCTGCCCTTGCAAATTTAGAATATTTAAAAAATCGAAATAAAACATCTAATATTAAATGGCAGATCAGAATCGGTATTCATACCGGAGATGTAATTGGTGGTGTAGTGGGAATAAAAAAATATATTTATGACGTATTTGGTGATACAATAAATATAGCATCGAGAATGGAGCAATATTCTGATGCGCTAAAAATCAATATAAGTGAAGATACTTATCACCACATAAAACAAAATTTTACCTGTATCGAGCGTGATGGCATCATTGTGAAAGGAAAAGGTGTTATGAAAATGTATTATGTGGAAGGTGTTATATGAAACGATTACCAATTTCAATCTTATATGTAGAAGATGAGCATGTCATTCTTCAATCAGTCAAAGAATTGCTGGAAGGTAAAGTTCGAAATCTTTATCTTGCGATGAACGCAAAGGAAGCGCTCGAGCTTTTTAAAAAGCATAAACCCGAAGTAGTTATATCTGATATCAAAATGCCTGGTATGGATGGATTGTCACTTCTCGGGGAGATAAAAAAGATAAAAAGCGATACCAAGCTTGTGATCCTGACTGCGTTTGGGAAAAAGAATTATCTTATGGATGCAATCACGCTAGGTGTGGATAAATTTATTCTTAAACCTGTTGAAGAGAGTTCTTATTTTCAAGAATTACAGGATCTATCCAACTCGATCAAATTAGAGAAACAGCTCAGGCTTGAAGAAGAACGAAGGAAAAAAGCTCAAAATGAATTGCAGGAAGCGAATAAGAGATTGAGTAAATTAGCCAGAACAGATCCATTAACCGGACTGTCCAATCGCAGAGATGTTTATGAGAAGATTGGGTATGAGATAAGTCGTTTTGAAAGAAATAATGATACTTTTGCAATTGTTATCAGCGACATTGATGACTTTAAAAATGTCAATGATAGCTTTGGACATGATGCTGGTGATTTTGTGCTCTTTTCAATGGCTCATCAGATACGCTCCATGCTTCGAAAACAAGATATTGTAGGAAGATGGGGAGGAGAGGAGTTCATATTGATGCTCCCTAATACAAAATTAGACGGAGCAAAAATAATTACTGAAAAAGTCAGAAAAGCCATTCAGGATAAAGTCATACATTATAAGGACAATGAAATATCTATTACTGCAACTTTCGGAATAGTCATATATGATAAAATTCAACCTATAAATGATTGTATAAAAAAGGCAGATATAGCACTTTACGAAGGAAAAAGTAAAGGAAAGAACTGTGTCGTGGAATATGAATAGAAAATAATAAATTTTGATTGATAATTAAATATAATAAGATTATTTATTTATAACTAATAGAAAATATCACTTTTCCAAAAAAACTTGACGGTACGTATGGATGTCTTACCTTTTTGTTCAAATTTTTTTGAATAAAAAATAATAATGAAAGTTAATAATAGTGATGAATAAAAAATATACCGCTCTTCTTTTGCTAATTCTTTTGCTATTAGCTAGTTGTGCAGATTTTCTTGAACCAATTTTTAACAATGGAGAGCTTGTAATCGAGGTAATAATTCCCACGATCGGATTTGCCAGAGATGTATTTGTTTCTGACGATTACGTTTATATTGCCGAAGATCAAGCAGGATTCTCAATTTATGATAAAAGTAATGATTCGCTTGTAATCCAATATTATGGTAATATTGAAAATGCTCGTCTCGTTTCTGCTGTTGATGCGATTAATCAGGTATTTGTATACGATCAATATGGAAGTCCTGCAGCCATCATGGTATATGATATTACAGATCCTTCAAATCCTGTAGAATTGCCACCCGTGACAGGTCAGACAAGTGATATAGAAGCACTAAAATGTGACTTGCAACCTGATAACAGTGTCGATGTATTATGGACTCATGCCAATAGTTATCAATATGGCAATTATAATAATATCTGGCTTGGTTCCTATGCTTATAACTTTCCCAATGCTGTGGGGGGATTTGATATTGTAGATACGCTGCTTTTTGTTACTGGCGAGCAGCGAGGATTATATATCACAAACAGAAATGACGGCACAATAATTAGTGAAATAAATACTCCAGGAACCGCAGTCGATGTAAAAGTGTATGATAATTTCGCATATATCGCAGATAAAGAATACGGAATCTCTGTCATTGATCTTTCAGATATTACTCAACCCGAGTTGGTTTATAGTCACGATACATCTGGACATACTCAAGGTATAGACGTCGAAGGAGATCATCTTGTGGTTGCATCCGGTGGCGGGGGAGTGTACTTGTTTGACATAAAAGACAGAGCAAGACCGGAATTTGCCGACCGATGGGATGATTCGGATATCGGCTACACATATGATGTGGATATTCATAATGGGGAAGTATTTGTTGCAACCCGTGAGGGTGTATAT
>JAGHCS010000069.1 GCA_021160355.1 Candidatus Cloacimonadota bacterium | reverse complement strand
GCGTTATGTACTGCAATTTTTATTATGGGTCCGGAGGTAGGTATCAAACTTGTGGATCGGAAAGATGATGTTGAAGCACTTATTATTTATGAACAAGATGAGGAATTTCACTATGTTTTTTCACATAATTTTGACAAGTATAACTTCACTCTATTAGACTCAACTGCACTTTTCGATAAGGATTTGCAATGAAACTGAATGATATTCAAAACCAAAAAGATACAAGGAAAATTCCAATCAATAAAGTTGGCGTCAAAGGACTCAAATATCCTGTAGTTCTTCAGGATAGAACAAATGGTACTCAGAATTCCGTTGCTGACATAAATATGTATGTGGAGCTTCCTCATGATTTCCGAGGTACTCATATGAGCAGATTTGTTGAGATCCTTCACCATTACCACAAGGATACTATCATTGATAACCTTGAAAAATTGTTACAAGAAATGAAAATAAAGCTGGAAGCCGATGTCGCATACATTGAAATGGGATTTCCATATTTCATCAAAAAAACTGCACCTGTAACGAAAGCAGAATCTCTTTCTTCATATGAGTGTGGCTTTAATGCAAGCTTAAGCAATGAGTTTATTTTTGAAATGTATGTGAAAGTTCCGGTGCTCTCTTTATGTCCATGCTCCAAGGAAATCAGCAAAAATGGAGCTCATAATCAGCGTGCATATGTGACCGTGAGCATTTTATACAAAGATTTTGTGTGGCTTGAAGAACTGATTGAAATCATTGAGAGATCTGCAAGCTGTGAGGTTTATTCGCTGCTTAAAAGACCGGACGAGAAATATGTAACAGAGAAAAGTTATGATAATCCAAAATTTGTCGAAGACATAGCTCGTGATATCGCAATTGCAATGAAGAAGGATGTGAGAATATCAAAGTTTACTATCGAAGCAGAAAGTATTGAGTCCATCCATAACCACAATGCTTTTGCCATGATAACAAACTCATAAAGGAATATTATATGATCAAGAGAGATAAAATAGTAAAATTTTGCAATGAGTATTTGAACGCAGATACTTTTACAGATTATTGTTATAACGGGCTTCAGATTGAAGGGAAAGAAAACATTTCAAAAATCGTGACTGGTGTGAGTCTTTCAAGGCAATTTATAGAAAGAGCAATAGACGAGAAAGCCGATATGATCATAGTACATCATGGTTTATTTAAGAGCCAACTTGGTGATCCTCCCAGAATAATCGGCATTTTCAAAGAGAGAATTAAACTCCTGATTGAACATGATATTAATCTATGTGGATATCATCTCCCTCTTGATGCTCATCCCGAAATAGGTAATAATATAAGTCTGGCGCGATTACTTGAACTCACAAACCTCAAACATCTGATTTCTCCATATTATGGTGAAATAGGGTATATCGGAAATTTGAATAAAGATATGAAGTTTATTCATTTTGTTGAATTTGTAGAGAAGAAACTTCATACTAAGTCTTTTACCATTGCTGCAGGTAATGAATGGGTAAAAAAAATCGGCATCATATCCGGCGGGAGCGCTATTGAATATTCAGAAGCATACATGCAGGGTGCTGATACGTATATTACGGGAGAAATAAAGGAAAACGTCGTCCGTGAAGTTGAGGAGACCGGAATGAATTTTATTAATGCAGGACATTATAATACGGAGAAGCTCGGAGTAAAAAATCTTGGCAAACTTATTTCTGATAATTTCAATATCGAGATGAAATTCATTGATATTCCCTGTAATATATAATTTTTGATACATTATTGACAGAAAAATTTAGTATATATAAATATTGATTATTCACATTAAGGAGACACAATGATTGGCGGTCCTTCAAAGAAAAAGATCATGGAAGAGCTCGAACAGAAGAATAAACGTATTCGAGAACTCGAAATTATGGAGAGTAAATATCAACAGACGCGAGAGAATCTTCTGCAGATAGCTCGAAATCTTAATCAGAGAATTAGTGAAGTTAAATGCCTTTATAATATAACAAGTCTTGTAGAACAGCCAAATATCACAATAGAAGGTGTTCTAAAAGGAACTATTGAACAAGTACCAAAAGCATGGCAATTTCCAGAAATTACCTGTGCTAAAGTAACATGGGGTGATAAGGAATTCAAAACCGAGAATTATCATGCTCCGATTTCTTATCTCAATAGTGAAATTAAAGTGTATGGGGAAACTGTAGCTACTATCGAGGTTGGCTATCTTGAAAAAAAGCCTAATAGTTTTGAAGGTCCCTTTACAAAAGATGAGAGAGAATTGCTTAACTCTATTGCAAAACAGCTTGGTAGAATCATAGAACAAAAACAAGCTGAACAAGGGCTTATCCGATTGCAGAAAGCAATAGAAACCATGCGCCTTGGTGTGACTATTACAGATCAAGATAGAAAAATTGTCTATTCGAATCCCGCTGATGCAAAGATGCACGGATATACGGTCGAAGAATTGATAGGTAAAGACGTACGTATATTCTCTCCTACAGAAAACATCTCTCCTATGGATGAAATTGATAAATGGAAAGGAATGACAAGAGAAAGCGTAAATTTACGTAAAGATGGTTCATCTTTCCCAGTACGTCTTATCTCTGATGTAGTCAAAGATAATGAAGGAGAAACAGTAGGATTTGTAACGATCTCGGAAGATCTTACAGAACGTATGAGCGCAGAACACGCCAAAAAAGCTTTCGAAACTATGCGACTGGGTGTGACACTCACTGATACTGACAGAAGAATTATCTACACAAATCCCGCAGATGCTCTTATGCATGGATATGAGGTTGCTGAACTCCTCGGAAAGGATGTGCGGCTATTTTCCCCGCCTGATCTTCATAAATACACCACAAAAGGCGAAATCACTAAATGGAAGGGTAAAGTTCGTGAGAGTATAAATATCCGCAAGGATGGCACATTATTCGCAGTCCGTCTTATTACTGACGTGGTAAAAAATATGCGAGGAGAAACAATTGCTTTTGTCACCATTTCTGAGGATATATCTGATAGAGTTACGATACATGAGGTTGATCCTGAAACCGAAAGTAAAGAGAAGATCGATTTCGGAGAAAAAGGACATCCATTAAAAAGTTAAAGATATTCCTATTTATATATTAAATGAACCTCTTGTTCTGGGAGGTTCTTTTTTTTATTCTACAATTTCTAAGAGCGAAGCCTTGTAGTGTAAATTTTCATCACCGGATAACCATTTATCCAATCCATGATACAATGCCTTTTTCCATGAACCATGCAGCGGATTTGGTAAAATGATGAATTTTCGACCCCATTCTGTATGAAGTGAATCTGTAATATTTTTTCTCTCTTCAATGGATTCATTGTAATAATCGCCAAGAAAATCTACGCAGTTATCACCTATATAGAGAATTACCGAATGATCCTCTCCAACTTTATCCCGTCTCCCTTGTTTTGTATCATCGGAACCACGCATAAGAAGATGCTCGCTATCAGCTTGCGGAAGATCAAGATCGATGATCTGCTGAAGAGTAATATCGGTGCACTCGTCCCGACGATTTGTCACATAAAATATTGCATATCCTTCTTTATCAATAAACTTCAAAAATTCACCTGCCCCTGGAATGAGTGTTGCGTCACCAGAAGCGATCCATTCATAGAATTCCTTTGGATATTCTTGTTCTCTAATCACATCGGTTGCATTGTATTTTGCATTAAAAATTACTGTTTCATCGAGATCGACAATGACTGAACGCGGTTTGGGCCACTCCTTCATAAGATCCATTTGGATCCGGTCATATGCGACGTTGAATGCCTGATAGCAAAGTGCCCGATATTCCGATGAAGTCTGCTGCCAGAGTGCTGCGGTAAGACTTTCCCTTTCATTCAGTGCATCCTCTGCGCACAACAATACTGAATAACTTGAGCTAAAAATGAGAAATGCTATGATTCCTATAAGTAGATTGTTTTTCATGCTAATACCTCGTTAAAACCATTTTCGCCTGATAAATATGATAACACCGACAAGAGCCAAAAGCACAGACGCCACCATTAATATAACAAACGCATGGGGGGAACGTGCTAAGGGAAGTGCTATGTTCATGCCATAAATGCTTGAAATAAGTGTCGGAAGCATAAGAATAATAGTTATAGATGTGAGAAACTTCATGACCTTATTAAGATTGTTTGATATCATCGAAGCAAAAGCATCCATCGTGCTTCTAAGAATATTCGCATGGATCGAGGTCATTTCTATGGCTTGTTTATTATCAATAATCATATCCTCGAGCAGGTCTTCATCCTCTTCATATTTAGTGAAAATGCCTATCCGTGTGAGTTTTTCTAGAACTGAACTGTTTGATCTAAGCGATGTTGCAAAATAGACCAAACTTTTCTGCAGGTCAAGCAGGTCCATAAGCAGTTCATTATTCATGGACTCTTCGAGCTGATCCTCAATATTATTTGATATTCTATTGATCCTTTTCAGATAGTTCAAATAGACTGTTGCAGTACGCGATAGGATTTGGAGTATCAATCTATTTCTTTTCGCAGTCGAGAAATTTTTCACTCGTTCTTTCACAAAATTCTGAAGAACGTCATCGTCTTTTGAAGAAACTGTAATGATGCATTTCTCCGTAAGAATAATACCCAAAGGAAGTGTAATGAATTGGATCGCAGCTTCTTCATCATCTTGGAAATAGGGAGTC
>JAGHCS010000073.1 GCA_021160355.1 Candidatus Cloacimonadota bacterium | reverse complement strand
GCTCTATTGTATTGCAAAAGCACTCATGAATGCCAAAATAGGCGATCTGAAACACGGATTTAGCTTTGCAGGTTCAAATGCATACAGAATTGAAAATATAATTTCCGTAAAGGAATTGATAGAATCTCTGAAGAGAGAATTCGAGAATGCGTGCATACAATTCAATCAATTGCTTGAACCGGCTTTGATGCCATTAATAGTAAGATAATTTCTCATTGAACCCCATCCTCCCGGTAAATCGTGATTATGAGGTCCAGGATAGATAATTATTCCTTAATATAATCCTCGACCTGTACACAAATCTTCTCCGCTGAAAGCCCAAACGCATCGAGAAGCACATCTGGCTGCCCGGACTCACCAAATCTATCATAAATAGCCAGCATTTTGACTTTTGCCGGATACTCCTCAACAAGCACCTCCGCAATGGCAGAGCCCAATCCGCCTGCCTGCAAATGCTCTTCAACAGTCATCAACTTCCCAAATTTTTTGGCATATTTTATAATACATTCTTTATCTATTGGCTTGATCGTGTGCATGTTTATAATAGTTGGAAAAATATTCTTATCATGCAACAATTCAAACGCTTTCATTACTTCAGCACCAATCGTGCCGGCAAAGAAGATCGCACAATCATCACCCTCGGTAATTATCTGTGCTTTCCCAATCTCAAAATTTGAGTTTTCATCAGTAATAGCTTCGGTTGCTTCTCTTGCAAGTCTCAAGTATGCTGGACCTTTTAATTCTGCAATTTTCATAGTCGCTTTGTATGCCTGGAAATGGTCACAAGGTACAACCACAGTCATATGGGGAAGTATTCTCATCAAAGCAATATCCTCGATCGCCTGGTGGCTGCCGCCGTCAGCTCCCACAGAAATACCGCCATGCGAACCGACTACTTTTACATTAAGCTGGGAATAGCATACTGTATTTCGCAACTGGTCAAAGGCACGTCCGCACACAAACACGCCGTATGTCGTTACAAAAGGTATCTTGCCTTCTAAGCTCAAACCCGCAGCAATATCTACCATGTTTTGCTCTGCAATGCCCACATCGATGAAACGTTTGGGAAATTTCTCAGCAAACCAGTTCGTTCGTGTTGAAGTCGAAAGATCGGCATCGAGCACAAGCACATTCGGATTTATTTCACCAAGTTTAAGTAAAGCATTTCCGTATCCGTCTCTTATCGGTCTTATATCTTGTGTTTTCATGCGTCCATCCTTGCCTTTATCTCTTTCAATGCCAGTTTCAACTCATCTTTATTCGGTGCTTTGCCATGCCAGCCGGCTTTGTTTTCCATAAACGACACACCTTTACCTTTAACTGTCCTTGCAAGGATTACAGTCGGTTTATCTTTCACGGTGTGGAATTCTTTGAAAGCACTCAATATCTCAGAAATATTATGACCATCGATTAAAATTATATGCCAACCGAACGCATCCCATTTTGCTTGTAAGGGCTCGAGTACCATGACTTTTTCTGTGTCGCCGTCTATCTGCAAGCGGTTTCTGTCCACAATTGCACAAAGGTTATCGAGCTTTTTATGAGATGCAAACATTGCAGCTTCCCACACCTGTCCTTCATCGAGCTCACCGTCGCCAAGTAATGTATACACTCGAAAATCTTTATTATTTAATTTTCCAGCAAGTGCAATTCCACACGAAATGGAAAGCCCTTGACCTAAAGAACCGGTTGAGACTTCTACGCCGGGAAGCATATACGATGCAGGATGTCCCTGCAGTCGTGATTTATATTTTCTGAGTGATTTCAGTTCGCTTCTTTCAAAATAACCGGCATTGGCAAGCAGCGCATACAAAAGTGGAGCAGCATGTCCTTTTGACAAGATAAATCGATCTCTGTCATCCCAATCCGGTTTATCGGGATTAAAATTCATTTCATTAAAAAAAAGAATCGTTCCGATATCAGCACCTGAAAGCGAACCTCCGGGATGACCGGAGCCGGCTTCAGCGATCATACCGACAATATCGTAGCGGATTTCTTCCGCCTTCTTTTTTAACAGAGCAATTTCAGTAATTTTTTCCATAATTTCCTTGAAAAACCTTCTTATTTTATCACACTTTGAGCATCATTCTCTGATAAGATATGCAGGAATTTTTAGTTGCTCATGAAATAATTCATGTCAATAAAAAAGTTATTAACTTCCTTTATACATAAAATTTATTAGGTTTCTTGACAGAATTATAAATTATGTCATTTATTTTAATCACGTAATATGATAAATCAAAAACTCGAAGGTTTGCAAATTATTGGTTTCTATGAAAACAGCCAACTCCTCGAAAGTGGTGTCGAGGTAGGGGACTGGCTTATTGAGTATAATGGGGAGCTCATAGAAAGCAAAGAACAGCTTACAGAACTCAAGCTTCGCTATCAGGGGATTACGAACATCATAATAAGAATCAAGCGTAATGATAATGACGAATACTTCCAGATATGGCCCGGAGAACTGGGTGTGTACCTTGCCGAGGTTGAGAAAAGCCCGTTAATAAAAAAGGATGCAGTACGCATTGACAGCATCAAGCGCATGGAAAAGAAAACAGGACTGGAGAATACTTTTTTTACCTCAGTTAAGGAAATTTTTAATCATTACGAGATCGATATAGACTATCACGTACTACTCTGCCTTTCCGGCTATCCATTCAGATTGCAATTTCGAAAAGATTTTTCTCTAGATATCTTTGATCCTACAGAGGGATACGATTGCGCATCGTTCCTGTTCAATAACCTTGGTCTCAAATGGGAAATCCATAAAAATAAAACAGAAAAAGTAATAAAAAAGACTATTTTTAAAAGCATTGATGCCAACATTCCTGTTCTTGCGCGAAACCTGTACGGAAAAGATGAATGGGGTATTATCACTGGTTATCAAAATAATGGTAAAGAACTTTTCTGCAGAAGTTTCAGCGACAAAACACTGGACTATTCCATTGCTCCGAACATTCCTTCCAAAGTAATAATATTTAAAGAAGCACCCTCTTTGCCTTGCGAATCAGGTGACATAAATAATCTGACTGAACAGATAATTGCTGCCTTACACGTGGCTGAAGAGCTCCTGAACGCTGACGAAGCAAATGGATATTATCTCGGAAATATGGCACTCCAGAAATGGCAGGAAGCACTGGATAATCATGATTTCTTCGATAAACTCTCTGATCATGAATACGACCTCATCTGCAAGATGAACTGCCAGCTTTTCGACAGATATAGCTATAATTGCCAGCTTGCGTCCGAATTATTTGCTGATATTATTCGAATTTTTGAGGAATCAAAAGAACACCTGAAGCGGTTAAGTAAGTTTTATAAAGCTGAATCAAAAGTTCTGGGAGATTGCCAGCGATTCATACCAAAAACTTCAGAAGAAAATCTAAAAAATTACTGGAATAAAAAATCCCGTGCAAATGAGATCGTTGCCCTTATAAAAATTCAAAAAAAGAATCGCGAAATCATGTCAATAATGGAGAAACTCCCATTATTTAAAAATTCTGATATTGTTTGACAGCTTCAAGGCATTTTCAAGATTCTAACCAATAAATAAACAAGAAATCATAATCAAAGGAGAACATATGTTCACATCTTTATTATATGCTCAGGAAGCCACTGAGGGAGCAGCTCAGCAGACTGCTCAAGGTGGTGGAATAATGGGATTCCTTCCTATTATTATCATGTTTGTCATACTTTACTTCCTGCTCATTCGTCCTCAGCAAAAAAAGCAAAAAGATATGGTTAAGATGCGTGATGATCTGCAGAAAAATGAAAAAGTCATTACGAGCGGTGGAATAATCGGCACGATCTACAGCATCAAAGGAGATGTTGTTGTACTCAAAGTTGATGACAACGTTAAAATAGAAGTAACAAAGAGTGCAATCGCAACAAAAGTTACTAATCAATAATGATACAAAAAATACGTTTATTCGGGGATGAGGTTCTGCGAAAAACAGCAGAACCGATCTCCCCTGAAGATCCGAAAGCCGCACAAGTCGTTCAAGATTTGATAGATACGCTTGGTGCGAACGAAGAATTTGCTCTGGCTGCACCACAGATCGGGCATTCATACCGCATTTTTATAATAAATCCTATCTGGATCGAAGATGCGGAAAAGCGCTATCCAATGATATTTATTAATCCGGAATTATTGGAATTTGAAGGAGATCAGTTCGTGCCTGAAGGTTGTTTAAGTATCCCTGAAATATATGAGAAGGTTAAACGAGCACAATCTGTAAAACTCCGTGCTCAAGACCTTTCCGGTGCGTGGAAGAAATATTCAGGCAAAGAACTTTTTGCAAGAGCTGTACAGCATGAAAATGATCATCTGGATGGTATTCTTTTTATAGATAAAATTTCTCCTATCAGAAGAAGACTGCTACATGGAAAACTCAAAATTATGGCATCAACAACCAAAAACGGAGTTAATGTTGGGTGAAACGGATTGAAAGAATAATCTTTATGGGAACTCCGGAATTTGCAGTTCCCGCACTCAAAAAACTTATTCAAGACAATCGAACACCGCAATTAGTTATAACACAACCGGATAGGAAGAAGGGACGAGGTCAAAAGCTCTCACAATCCCCGATAAAGGAACTTGCACTCGAGCATAACCTGGAAGTATATCAACCAAAATCAGTAAATACTTCTTCCTCACTCGAAAAAATACAAGAATGTAAACCGGATTTGATCGTTACAGCAGCGTTCGGGAAAATTTTGAAAGATAAAATTTTAAGCATCCCCAAACACGGCTGCATTAATCTTCATCCATCACTCTTACCAAAATATCGGGGACCTTCTCCGATCACCTGGGCACTTTTCCATGAAGATACTGTTACTGGCACTTCTATTTTCTATATGACCAGTAAAATGGATGCGGGTGACATCATCCTGCAGAGCAGATTAATGATTCAATACAATGATAACTATGGCTCTTTGTTGAAAAAATTAAGCGAGAAGGGTGCATATGACTTGTTGAAAGCGATATCTCTGATTGAGCAGGAAAAGGACTCACCAGTCCCTCAAAATGACCGGTACGCTACTTATTCATATTTAATAACCCGTGAAACATGCAAAATCAACTGGTCAAATTCAGCGAAAACAATCTACTGGAAAATTCGTGGACTTGCACCTCATCCGGGTGCGTTCAGTTATCTTCGAGGAAAAGAGATCAAGATACTGGAAGCAGTTCCTACAATTCAGGAGCATTCATCATGTGGAAAGGTGGTAGAGATTCTTAAAGATGAAGGATTTCTCGTGTCTGCAGGTTACAGACTCCTTCTCGTGAAAACCGTAAAACCAGCAGGAAAATCTGCAATGTCTGCCTACGCATATAGTTTGGGAGCAAAAATTCTCAATGAAGAATTCACAGACCAACCCTAAGCCCGTCGGCAAAGCACTTTTTCTCTGGCTTTCGACTATCAGTCTCATCCTCTTGATGATAGGAGTGACTGCCCTTTGGTATTTCATCTCACCCCGTCTTCATGAATTCAATGAAGCATTCCCTTTTATTCTTCTCACAGGATTGAGAATTTTTTTCTTACTTCTTGTGATTGGTTCGATACTTGTGCTCTTCACTGCGATCTTTGAGAGAAATTTCATCATCGCAAAATTTGCTGCTCACATGTTCATCAGGATCATGTATCCGGTTTGTGTTTTTTTGGGTCCGCTTATCGGCATTCCAGAAGAGCGCATCGGAGAATCCTTCGTACGGGTCAATGACACATTTATCCGGTCTCTTAGAAAAAAATTCGATCCGAAAGAAACACTCGTACTTTTACCTCATTGCCTTCAGGATACCTCCTGCACTGTTAGAATAACAGTTGATCCCTCAAACTGTAAAAGGTGCATGCGTTGCGACATTGGAAAGGTTCTCGATATCTGTGATGAATATGGAGTCGATGTATCAATCGCTACCGGGGGAACCCTCGCACGAAGGATCATCATCGACAAAAGACCAAAAGTTATCATTGCTGTTGCCTGTTACCGTGACCTTGTTTCGGGAATTCGGGATGCCTATCCGATTATGACTCTTGGAGTTTTCAATCTT
Organism: Candidatus Cloacimonadota bacterium; assembly: GCA_021160355.1. GTDB lineage: Bacteria > Cloacimonadota > Cloacimonadia > JGIOTU-2 > JGIOTU-2 > Celaenobacter. Next base: position 307 of record JAGHCS010000073.1, on the reverse strand, counting down.
CGCCCAAACGGACCCTGCATCAATACACATGTGAATATTAATATCCTCAGAAAAGCACTTGAATCAGTTGTAAAGAGACCAGTATCGTCATTTGAGAATAACTAACTTAAGTTTTGAAGTAGATATTATAAAAGTCAAAAATAATTTTTTAGTAGTCTGCATCACGTAAAACTTGAATTACTAATTACAAATATCTAATTTCTAATGAAATCTATGAAGAAAAATTTGATTTGACATTTAACTTTTGACATTTTATTTGTAATTAGAAATTAGGGGTTTAGAAATTAAATTAGGTCCAGCTCCTCTT
>JAGHCS010000184.1 GCA_021160355.1 Candidatus Cloacimonadota bacterium | reverse complement strand
ATCCTGCGAATTATGCGTGTGTCAGATGTTGATATACGATTTAGATTATCCAAATTCAATTGCGTAAGTGCGCTTACATAAATTTTATACTTGTTTTTTCTCTTTATTGATGGAGTAAGAATATCATTCAGTCCGTGAATTCCTTCTAAAATAATTATCTGATCTTTACTTGTTTGGAATTTTGTGCCATGGTCTTCGCGTCTGCCAGCTCTGAAGTTGTACTTGGGGATTTCGACTTCTTTACCTGAGAGGAGTTGTTCAACGTGTTGATTTATAAGATCTTTATCAAGTGCATTTATTGATTCGAAATCATATTCGCCCTGCATATCTTTGGGAGTTACCTCTCTATCGAGGAAATAGTTATCAAGAGAGGTGACAAATGATGAGAGTCCTATCACCTTTAATTGAATTGCAAGCCGTTTCACAAAGGTGGTTTTGCCGGAAGCTGAAGGACCTGATATCAGAACAACGATTCCCGAATTTCTCTTTTGATGGATATCTTCTGCTATTTCTGCTATCTTCTTTTCGTGGAGTGCTTCTGAGACCTGGATGATCTCATTGATCTCAAAATTTTCAACCTTCTTGTTCAATGTAGAAACATATGAGAGATTGAGAATATTACCCCAGCGTTCGTATTCTGTGAAGATTTTTAACAGATTGGTCAAAGGTCGAAAAATGCCTATCTTATCAGGATAGTCTACCGTGGGAAATCTCAATATAAGACCCGGTGGTACATATCTCAGGTCAAAAAGCTTTAAATAACCACTTGAGGGAACGAGTGGTCCATTAAAAAAATCGTAAAGCTCCCCATATTTGTAGATAAGTATGTCTTTCTGCGGATAGTAATCCAACATCTGCAGCTTGATCTCATCGTCTTCAAAATATTTATATGCCTGTCTTTTGGAAAGATACATTGGTTCAAAAACTTCATCCTCTTCTATCAGGTGCTCCATTCTCTTCTTTATTTTAACGACATCATCCTGTGTGAGTAAAAATCTTGAGAAGGTCTCGATGTAACACCCATCGCCAAGAGAGTGTTTTACCTGAATTTTGGGTTTTTCGAACAGCTCATGTACTGCACGCATGAAGACAAAGATGAGGGAATTCTGATATATACGTAAGCCTTCCCTTGTACCGATATGAATGAATTCCACACTGCAGTTTGAATCAATGATATGCTCGAGAGGAAAAATAATGTTATCTATTTTTACTGCAACGACAACATATTCGAATTCGAGTTGCTCTTTTTTCATGAGGAACAACGCAGATATCTCTTTTTTGCAATTGCAAATTTTTGACAGATTTCCATTCTTTAAAATTTTAATTTCCATAAATATAACCTTGAGCTCAATCACTGAGACCCTGAATCCTTGTCAAATTTTTTGACTACCAATTTCTCACATGACCAATATTCTACCTATCGAGTGAAATTCTTGACACTGTAAGAACTCCCTAAAAAAGAGAGATACATCCTTATTTTTCAGGATGATTTTTTTAGGAGGATACATGTCAGTATCAGTAGCTCCAGACGGAACTGTATTTTCATTTCCAACTCCGGAAGAAGATAAAATTGAATTTGATATTCTGAAGAGACTATCAGAAGAAGAAAGAAAAAGAGGCAGAAAGATCGTTGTCGTACAAGGGATGGGATTCGTCGGCTCTGTGATGGCAGCAGTGGTTGCAGATGCCGAAGATAGAAACGGAGAACCTCTATATTTCGTACATGGCAACGACCTTGTATCGCGCAGATCATTTTGGAAGATCCCAGTCATCAATAGTGGCAAACCCCCTGTGAGTGCAGATGATCCTGAGATCCCTAAAATTTTCCCACGATGTGTGAATGAGAAAAAAACACTGCGTGCAACATGGCATCCCGGAGTGTTCACTTTTGCGGATATTGTTGTCGTTGATATTCAACTTGATGCTCAAAAACCAGTGCTCGGACAGGCTGAAGAAGGATACTGTGATCTGAATGCTTTTAAACAAGGAATGAGAACAATTGGAAAAAGCATTAAGCCGGAATGCCTCATACTTATTGAAACGACAGTTCCTCCCGGCACATCTGAAAAGATCGTGAAACCGGTACTGGAAGAAGAGTTTACAAAAAGAGGAGTTGATATAGATAAATTTCCTCCTATGATTGCTCATTCATATGAGCGTGTAATGCCTGGCTCAAAATATGTTAGCTCAATACGAGATTACTGGAGGACGTTTTCCGGCATCAACGAGAAGGCAGCTGATCTTGCAGAGAAATTTCTTACAAATGTACTGAATACTGATAATTTTCCTATTTGTAGATTGGGACATACCAATGCTTCGGAGATGGCAAAAGTGCTTGAAAATTCATACCGTGCTGCAAACATTGCTTTGATGTTCGAGTGGGCTAAGTTTGCAGAAAATATCGGAGTTAATCTTTTTGATGTAATAAAGTCAATTAAAGTCCGAAAGGGCACTCATGATAATATGCTACGCCCAAGTCTTGGAGTGGGTGGTTATTGTCTGACAAAAGATCCAGTACTTGCCAATTGGGCAGCCGAAGCATTATTTGGGTTGGAAGAAAAACTTCCCTTGGCTGTAAATGCGGTAAATATTAATGATCTCATGCCCATGCATACACTGGAAATTATTGAGGATGCATGTCCTTCTTTGCAGGATAAACGCGTTGCAATACTCGGTGTTTCATACTTGCAGAATGTAGCGGATACTCGTCATTCACCGACAAAGTTGCTGTGGGAAAATCTCATGGAAAAGGATGCCATCATTTCTGTGCACGACCCCCTTGTTAAAGTGTGGACCGAGCTTGGAGATATGAGAATTGAAAAAGATCTTAGTAAAACACTCAATGATGCCGAGATCGTTGTTTTTGCAGTTGGCCATAAAGCTTATAAAGCTCTACATCCAGAAGACGTAGTCGAAATGTGCGGAAGAAAACCGCTGATAGTTGATTGTTCTAATTTCTTAACTGATGATCAAATTATGAAATACCTTGAGATAGGGTGTAACGTGATAGGCGTCGGAAAAGGTCATATTAAGCAGCTTAAAGAAAAATTCAAAAAATAATTCTTGGATAAAAAAATGTCAGATTCTCATCGAATAAAAGAACATCCAATTCTTGATATAATAGAGAAACAGTCTATTCCCTTTTATTGGAATGATAAGAAACTCTTTGCCCAAGAAGGTGAGATGATATCCTCGGCACTCTTCGCCAATGGGATACATATTTTTGGTCATCATGTGAAAGATAACAGCCCCCAAGGCATTTTTTGTGCAAATGGTCAATGTGCTCAATGCACAGTCATTGCAAACGGAATTCCAGTAAAATCGTGTATGACCCCAGTTGCGGAAAACATGATAGTACGCAGTTGTGAAGGACTTCCCGAGTTGCCCCAGGTTGATGAAAGCCCGACTTTCAATTCGATTAAAGAATATGAAACAGATGTTCTCATCATTGGAGGTGGTCCTTCAGGATTATCAGCTGCTATTGAGCTTTCCAAATATAATGTCCCCCTCATTTTGGTTGATGATAAATCGCAGTTGGGGGGCAAACTTGTACTTCAAACCCATAAATTTTTTGGCTCTATCAAGGACTGTTATGCAGGAACAAGAGGGATCGATATTGCAAAAATATTATCTGATGAACTTTTAAATTATAATACTGCTACAGTGTGGACGGACAGCACTGCTCTCTATGTTTTCAGCGATAAGAAGGTCGGAATTCTTAAAAATAATTCCTACATATTGATCAAACCCAAAATTATATTGAATGCAGCTGGAGCAAGAGAAAAAATGCTGGTGTTTCCCGGTAATACTCTTCCTGGCGTGTATGGTGCTGGAGCATTTCAGACATTAGTAAATAGAGATTTGGTAATCCCGTCAGAAAGAATTTTCATTATCGGAGGTGGGAATGTTGGCTTGATCGCTGGTTATCACGCAATGCAGGCAGGTATTCACGTGGTAGGATTGGCAGAAGCACTCAGCGAATGCGGTGGTTACAAAGTGCACAAAGATAAACTTCAACGTCTCGGAGTCCCTATCTATACTTCTCATACAATACTTTCTGCGAATGGAAAAGATCAAGTAGAGTCTGTTACAATTGCCCGGATTGACGAAAATTTCAAGCCAGTTTCCGGAACTGAGATAACTATTTCCTGTGATACGATTCTTATCGCAGTAGGACTTAATCCAATCGATGAGTTCCATAAAGAAGCAGAAGAAGCTGGTATGAAAGTTTTTTCGACTGGAGATGCTGAAGAGATCGCAGAAGCTTCCTCAGCGATGTTCAATGGGAAAATTACTGGCATCAAAATTGCGAAAGCTTTGAATAGATCGTCAAAGAAAATCCCTGAAGAGTGGAGCAGGAAAGCAGCAGTTTTAAAAAGCCCGCCTGAGAAGACGTTACCCTACATATTACCTGAAGCCAACGAAGGTGTTTTCCCTGTATTTCATTGTGTTCAGGAGATTCCATGCAATCCCTGTACTTCGGTTTGCCCTCTAGATCAGATTAAGATAAGTGACGAAAGTTTACTTGGGCTTCCTTCTTTTAAGGGTGAATGTACAGGATGTATGAAATGCCTGACAGCTTGTCCAGCACTAGCTATCACAATGGTAGATTACAGAAAAGATGCACATCTTCCCACAGTTTCGATCCCATATGAAATTGGAAACTATCCTGTTGAATCGGGACAGTTGATCACAGTGGTCGATATTGAAGGTGAGTTTCTCGATGAACTTGCAGTGATTAATGTCCGTAATACTAATACGAAAACTCAGATCATACAAGTTAAAGCACCCTCACTTATTGCGAAAAAGATCGCAGGTATGCGTGTTCAACAACTCTCCATTTCGAACGGTTTGGATAGTCCTATTTTAGATAAAATTGATGATACAGTGATTGTATGCCGGTGTGAACGTGTCACTGCTGGCGAGATACGGAAATGGATTCGAAAAGGTATCACCGACATGAACCAACTTAAGCAATTAACACGTGCAGGGATGGGCGCTTGTGGCGGAAAGACATGTGAATCACTCATTTTAAGAATGTATAAAGAAGAAGGATATTCATTAAAAGATATCAAATACAATACGCGTCGCCCGTTATACATAGAAGTACCACTCGAAATCCTTTCGTTAGCAAAGGAGAAGTAGAATACTATGGATAAGAATTTTGATATTATTGTTATTGGTGCAGGTTCAGTGGGAGTACCGATCGCCCTATATCTTGCTGAAAAGAAATTTTCTGTTCTTGTCATAGAAAGTCTGGCTTCTCCGGGCCAGGGACAGAATAAGAAAGCAATCGGTGGAATTCGTGCCACACATTCCGATAAAGCAAAGATTCACATATCTTTAGAATCGATAGATATTTTTTCCACATGGAAAGAGATGTATGGGGATGATATCGAATGGCGATCCAATGGTTACTCCTTTCCTGCCTATACTGATGCACATGAACAGCTTCTCAAAGATCTTTTGAAAATTCAAAAAAGATATGGGCTCAATATTGATTGGATTTCTGCTAAAGAATTCCTCGAAAGAGCACCTGGTGTTAATCCCGATGGTTTGAGAGGATCAACCTTCTCGCCTGAAGACGGGAGCGCTTCACCGTATCTCGCACTAAACTATTTTTATTTTAAAAGTATGGAATACGGCGCTTCGTATGTATTTAAGGAAGAAGTCTCCGATATTATTAAGGAGGGGAGTGGGTATACTGTTAAAACACGTACGAATAAATCCTATTCTGCAAAATATATAGTCAATGCAGCAGGGAATAACGCAAGGCAAATAGGGGAAATGGTTGGTTTGGATATTCCTGTAGTTCCGGATAGCCATGAGGGCGGGATTACTGATGCGGTTCAGCACTTTTTTGATCCGATGATCGTTGACCTCAGACCTGCGGAGAATTCAAAGAATTATTATTTTTATCAACGACCAGATGGACAGGTAATTTTCTGTATCACTCCTGAACCTCCAATTGTCGGTACAGACAGCAGGGCGACATCTGTTTTTCTTCCTCAAGTGACCAAAAGAATGCTCGAACTTTTTCCCTGTCTGAAAAACTTAAAAGTACGCAGAACATGGCGTGGGCAATATCCTGCCACTCCTGATGGCTTTCCTATACTTGGAGAAACCGATATAGATGGATTTTATCTTGCTGTCGGGATGTGCGGACAGGGATTTATGCTGGGTCCCGGAATTGGTAAATTATTTGCGCGTTTATTCTCAAATTCTCTTTCTGATGATGATAAGGATAATCTTAAATCATTAAGTTTATATAGAAATTTTGGTGCTGAAGAAAAGTTCAAATAACTCAATTTTCTATAGCAAAATTTGTGCCCAAAATCCTTCGAGCAAATGAGGGTTTTTCTCCTAACTTACTGTTATATAAGAAGTTCTAATTTAATTGGGATAAAATTATTATGCACCTCACACAAATTTACCAAAAATTCATAACTTGCACAATAATAGCCGATTAGCAATTTGACGTTAATGAAAATGCGAGTTATCCACAAGTTGTGCACAGTAAAATCAGCGGATAACAGCTAGTTTGATCGTCGCTAATGTGTCTCCTGATTTGAGTAGACAAAAATAGATGCCGGAAGAGACATTCTCAGGAATATAATTCACCTCAATAGTACCATTAGTTGTGCCATCAATTTTTATTTCGTCAATCAACTCACCTGCAAGATTATAAATTGATATCTTTGCGTTTGAATGATCCTTAATTGTGACAAGAAATTTTCCATTAATATAGGTATTTGCATTAAATGGATTTGGATAATATCTGAATATGTTACCATTTGAAATAAAATGGGATTCAGTAACAGATGATGAGTTCCCAAACTCATCGATTGCTTGAAGCTTGAACTCATAATCACCTGTGTCAAACGATGTTGAATAACTTGTCGCATGAGTAATAGTAGAATCCTGTATTTCAATGAATTCTGTGTCCTGACTCACTTTATAATATAAGCTATAAGACAGATCAGTTGTAGCGACAACTTCCCATGAGAAATTTACTATTTCACTTACTGATGTAACAGAAAAATCTTCAATGATGGGCTTATCTGAAAAATTACCTATATAGTAGCTGAGAAATCTATCCCATTCCGTAAGATCATTGAAATCTAAATTGTAATACAACTCCCAATTGAAATAATAAAGTGTCGGGGGAAAATATACGCTCATTCTTCCAAGTTGAGGATACAGAACATCCTGGTAAAGAGCACTGAATGCAACAGTCATTGAATCAACCAGAGAAGCAATATCCTCTGCCGCTGCTTGTGCATCTTTATTAAGAGAAGAAACTTCGTTGAAGAATTCCCAAAGATCTAAATTATTTCCGCTGACGTGAAAGCAGTTTGCATAGGCATTATGGTAGAGATCATTATAATTAGTGCCAGAGTAGGTTCTTGTAAATTCTCTCAGCTTGCTTAAATAAACTGAATAATCATTCATTTCAATAGTAGAAAATGATATTGTTGATCCCCATTGACAGTTTGTAGTATACGAGTTTATATATCGGATCACGAGTTCTTCAGAAAGTTCGTTTGGTGAGCAAATAGGATTGTCCACCATATAATTAAAGAGTCCATACTGAGAACATGCAGTACCGGCTTCAGCTCCATAAAATATACCATCGATGGGCACAGTAAATTCCGAGCCGGCAACAATATCACAGTATTCATAGATTTCTGAAATTACTTCTGTTGTCTGCATGAGACACGCATCAAAAACAAGAATATCCAATGAATAATCTATCGAAGAGATTGCTTGTTTCAGTTCACCTTCCGAGACACTCATTCTATCACCAAAATAGGTATCATAACATACCCATTTTACGAGATCGTCATCTTTGGTCCAGCCATTTCCATGATCCCATATGATGAGCATTCTCTTTTTTGCCGGAGCGTAGCCAAAACCCCAGTTTGCAAAATCTACAAGAGTTTGAGGGGCAGCAGAATTGATCTCACCAAGATCTTTTAAAAGTTTCGAACCGATCGAATCCGGATTGGTATCATGCTGAATCAAATATCTTCTGCTTGTCGTGAAATAAGGGGGATAATTCGGATCATTTAATGGGTCAACCTGTATGATAAAAGTCACTGAATCGTTATCGGCAACAGCTTCCATTTCATTGATATCTACAAAGGATTGCTGGCTCAAACTGTTATCGGCAGCAATATAGACGAGAACTGTCCACTCATTCTCTGCGATAAGGGGAGCTGTTAATATTCCAAGGAAAAAGCAGAATAATACAATAAATCTTTTATTTTTCATTAAACATTGATCTTGCTTTCTCGAGATCCTCTGGTGTATCAATCTCCCACCATCGATTATCACCTGTTTCTAATGCATAAAATGAATGTCCTTCGTCGATATCTTCCTTAATGATCTGTTCATAAAATACATTAACATCATCACGCTTAATGTGATTTTCCATCTTAGGGATAAAATATTTCTGTGAATAATATCCGCTCAATTTGTAGAAATTTACTGTTTTGTATTTCTGATAAAAAGAAAATTCTTTACCCTGATGTCTTTTTAAATACATCTCCTTTACCAAGCCATCGCCGGTCAGCTCTACTACAGTACCATCCATACTTTTTTGAAATCTGTCCACAACGATCAGGTTATGATGAGGGGAATGTACTAATTCACTTATTAAGGATTCATAGCAAAAAACATCAGCTTCAAATAAAAAGAATCCGTTTTCCATATAGTCTTTAGCCAGCCATAATGAATATATGTTGTTTGTTGAATTATAGAGCTCATTTTCGACGAAGATAATGTTGGTGTTTTTATGAAAATCTTGTAGATGTTTTTCCAGTTTATCTGACATATAACCTGTAACTACTACGATGTCTTTTATTTTTTGACTATGTAATTCCTGGATTAGATTGTCGATTATAGTAACGTTATTCACAAGAGTCATCGGTTTCGGTTTTTCAAGAGTTTGTTCTTTCAATCTCGATCCGCGACCTGCTGCAAGTATTATCGCTGTTTTGATGGAAGTCATTTATGATCGCCTTTTTGTAGTAATTTTTCAATAGTTTCTTTTACTCTTCGGGCTGATGAAGAATCGGTGTAGGAAAATATATACTCCTTGTCTTTTTTTATTCTATTCCTTCTTTCAGGTGAAGGATTAAGTGCTTCTTCGACAGCACATTCCAGCTCTGAACCGGATGTTACATGAACGAAAGAATCCTTTAGCCATTCCGAAGATTTATCTTCAAGGATCGATTGTCCATCATGATGCTTTAAGATATCGTCAGGAAGATCAACAATAATACCGCAGCGCTCCAAAGCAAGAAATTCATTAATCACGCTTGAACCGTCGCTTATCATCGTATCCGCAATGAAAATGTAGGGAAGGATATTATGATGCTCTTTAGGCACTAATATGAAATCTGGATATTTTGTTTTGACTTTTTCAAAAAATCTATGTTGAGAATGGGATGCATATTTCCCAGTCCAACTGTAGGGATGTAATTTAACAATAAGATTATATTTACGTGAAAGGGAAACAACCTCTTTACCAATAGTAAAAATTGATGTTGGCTTGTATGAAGGAGCGTAGAGTATGATTTTTTTCTTCGGATCAAGATTGAATTTTTTAATAAGCGTTTTTCTTTTATAAGTACCATCAAATAGCACATCAAGTTTTGGTAAACCCACATCATGGAGGAACTCAATTTTATCTAAACCATATTTTTTAAATTTGTCAATACGATATTTACCTTCGATGAAACAATGATAATGTGTGTCGGGTTGTTTCAGAAAATGCCTATATCTGAGAGTCTTGATGCCGGGTCCGTGATCAACATTACAGAGTATTGCTGTTCCATATTTTTCGGGCTTACTTAAAGGAGAGCCACAGAAAACAACATCAAAGCAATGGGTATCATTCGTTATGTGATATCCCAGTTTAGAAAAATTTTTTTCGATCCTTTTTTTCTGTGAGATAAGAAAAAAATAGAGAAACCTTTTTTGGTTTTTACCTATTCTGAACAATAATTTGTAATTCTTATCATTAGCAAATTGTTCATATATCGGCTTTAAACTGTGCCAATAATATTCTTGAGTTATATCAAAAAGAATTTTATACATGCTTCCTTCATATGCTCGATTTAATCAATTGAAAAGAAAGAATCATTTATTTGATGTCAATAAAGATACGCTTTTCAAGAAGGGTATTATCAATACTAAGATGCCTGATCGTTGGAGAATTGAGCTGAGGTACGTTATTAAAAACATTCATAATAATATTCTACTCTTGTTTCGTTAACAAGCGATCTATAGATTTTTCGAAATAATTAATGACTTTGAGGAACACCTTTTCAGGTTTAATTAATTTCATACAATTATGATGCTCAAGAGGACATTTCATCCGTCCATGGCTTCCGCAGGGACGACAGGGAATGTCAGTTTCAAAAATGAAGTCGTTCTCTCTATAAGGAAAATATCCAATCTGCTTGACAGTTGGACCGAAAATTGCAAAGACATCCGTTTCCATAGCGTTCGCAATATGAAGTGCTCCGCAATCATTGCATATGAGCAGATCACAATTTTTCAAAATTGCTGCTGATTCCAGAACCGTAGTGTTTCCTGCGAAATTAAGTGCATCACTCGTCGGTTTTATCTTATCACAAAGTTCTTTCTCTTCGGGACTGCCTACTAATATGATAGAGAAGCCAGCTTCAATAAGCTTTTGTGCGAGTTCTTTATAATAGGTCTCCAACCATCTTTTAGTATACCATACTGAACCTGGAGCAAATGCAATCTTTTTTTTAACCGGATCAAGTTCCGAAAGTAAGCTCTCAGCTTTTTCAAAATCCTCAGCATCAGGAAATAATTCAGTTTGAATATCAAATATCTCCGCAGAAAATGGTTTGAGCAGGTCAAGATTTTTCTCTATACGATGAATTGCGTTCCTGAATGGAATTCTATGTGTCAGTAATAATGATGATAACCATCTTTTAAATCCGATCCTTTTTTTTATATGAGATAGAAATATTAGGAAAGAGGTAGTCATGGAGCTGTGCGGAAGTAATGCGATATCATATTGTTTTTTTCTTAGCAGAAATAATGTCTTTAAAAAATTTAGGATTTTATTTTTTCTTTTATCGAAAACTAGTATTTCATTAATATATGGGTTATGTTGCAGCACTTCATACGTTTGGGGGATAACAAGTACATCAAGAATACTGTTGGGGAAGAGTTTTTTTACTGTCCTAATAAGCGGAGTGATCAATATTACATCACCAAGGAAAGCAGTATGGACTATTAATATCTTCATTTGAATCTTTGGTTTTGGATATGCTTTATATCGTCAAGAATCTGAGCAATCCTAATTCTATACGTGTGATTTTGCAGTACATATTCCTTGCCCTGCCGAGCTATCTTTTCTCTTTCTTCATCATGAGAAAGATAGTATCCAATGAGCTCGATTAACTCATCTTGAGTTTCAAAATAAACGAGATGTTTCCCATCTTCAAAAATTTCGTCCTTTCTCTTAACCTTCTGAGAAAGGAGGAATCCGCCATACCCAAGAGTTATAAACACTCTATTGGAAAAATATCCATTCGCGAGCAAGCAATATTCATAAGATTTTATATCAAGAACTATTTTTGATCTTATGCATACATTTGCATATTTTTCTCCAAAAATTCTCTCATGAGAAGTATAAGTTGTGCCTGTTTCCCAGCGTTTTCCCCATAAGTGGAGATCATAATATTCCGAAACTTGCTTGAGCAGCATTTCTCTCATTCCCATGTGTTTATTGTTATTACCAATGAAACTTACATCATACAAATATTCTCTATTATTACTTTTGTAAGAATAATCAGTATAACATGCCTGGGGGAGATACCGAGCATTTACTCCATTTTGTGTCAGAAATGGGATTTGTCCGATATTAGTTATATAGAATATATCCACTCTTCTGGCTCTTTCTAGGATTGAATTCTGGAAGTGAACTTGTATATCAAAGTACCACATTATGGTCGTATATTTTTTATTCGCCCATTGGAAATTTGCAATAGAGATTTTTTTAGCTTTTGAATATATAATCAGGTCCGGATTGAAAAGATAAGTTATTATTCGAAAGAATATGTGAGACAGGAAAGATAATAGATTATATATCTTTATATCGTTGAAGGTCAACACGGAATGACCAAGTAGTTTAAATTCCTTTTTTATATAAAATTCTGTCCTTAATTCTTTTTTCCCTGGTCCGACCTGTAAAATCTTTAATTTTTTCATACTGATAAAGGATTTGTTTTCATAAGAAAATGATACAAATCAATATATGATTCTATAGTTTTATGAATTGAAAACTTTTGTACTGATATTCGCGCAGCATCAGAAAGTTTTTGCATCAATTGAGGATTTTGCTTCAGTTCAAGAATTTTTTTTGCTAATTGTATTGAATCGTCAACAGCAACGAGTATCCCATTCACGTTATGTTCGATCAACTCGGGAATCCCACCAGTTTTAGTAGCAATAACGGGAACTCCCACAGCTTGTGCATCCAGGATTGATGAACCAAGCCCTTCTTCCCGAGATGGAAGCACAAAAAGATCAGAAATGTGTAAAAATGAGAGTGTATCCTCTTGGAATCCCAGGAAATGAAAATGATCAGATAATCCCATATTATTAACTTTTTTTCTAAGTTCTGCTTCATGTTTGCCTTTTCCCAGAGCCAGGAAATGGATGTCTTTATCATGATTAAGTACATACTGTGCTGCATTAATTAGATTTATATATCCCTTGTTTTTTTCTAACGAAGCAATTGTCGTAATAATAAAGCTATTTTGGGGGATTGAGTATTTCATCTTAAATGCTGATTTATCTAAAGGTTGGACTTCCGGAAGTATAATGCCACTCGTAATGACTAAGAGTTTTTCTTCATTGATTCCCTGGTCTTTCATTGAATTTCTAATATATTCAGATATACAAACAATCTTGTTCAAATATGAATTTCGATATTTAAAAGCGCTCATAACATTATTCTTCATCTGATATGCGACTCTTTTCGTGTATATAAGTTTGATTTTGGGATAGAATAATTTCGATAAGAGTCCAATTGAAAGTCCATGTGCAGTATGAACATGCAGAATATGAGCTTCAAATTTTATTAGAAGTTTCGAAATTTTATATGCTGAAATGAAATCGAGCTCTCCGCGCATAAGAATTTCCGAAAATGAGAGTTGCATTGTCTTACAAAATTCAGCAAGTTTTGATCCCGGCTGGCATACAAGATGAGTCCAGAGATTGCTTTTTTTCAATTCTGTCATAAGATATGCAACCTGACGCTGTCCACCTCTCCAGGTTCTCGAAGTATCTATATGAAAAATTCTCGGATTATCCATTAT
>JAGHCS010000053.1 GCA_021160355.1 Candidatus Cloacimonadota bacterium | reverse complement strand
TTTATATATAAGCGTTTCCAATATTGGAAACATTATTTCTATTTGTCAAATTTATTAAACGATAAGAGAAATAATACATTTTAATGGAAAATAATAATCTTGAAGATTTCATCAATCCTCTTTCCATTTACTTTCAATTTATAAAAATAAACACCATTTGAAGGAATATCACCATCATCATCTCTTCCATTCCATAACACCTGATTATAACCTGTATGCAGTATCTGATTATCAATAGTTTTTATCTTCCTTCCAGCTACTGTAAATATTTCAATATCAACAGAAGCATCGCCATCAAGATAGAAGGTGAAGAATGTATGATCATCCATTGGATTGGGATAATTTAACACTGTTCGTACATCAATATTGTCAGGACTTTTTATTTTAAACTCAACTTCATTAAATGCGACTTCGTTCAGGTTATCAAAAACTTCCAATCTCATTGTATGAATGCCTGCAGGGATTGACTCTAACTGATATTCGATCGATCCTTGTATATAAGAATCCAAATCATATATAAAATATTCTGTGATATTGTATTCATCCTCATTATCGACGGTTAACAAAATTCGATGACCGGGATAATTAGTAATATTAACACCATTGCTATCAAGAATTTCTATGTACACAAGCGGTGAAGAAGAAACGTAATCTCCACTCTTGAATGCATCATTATCCATCCACATCGTAATCTGGGGTGGACCGTCATTCTCTGATTCAGCATATCCATTAATAACGAGATCATGATCATCAGGAGCATCTCGCTTATTATACCGCATTGCAACATCAACATCATATGTAGCAGATGTGCCTACAGAGTAACTTAATATTTGTCCTTCATTACCTCCGTACACATCATCAGGTACAATAAAACCAAAATCAAAATTATTATTCTGCGAAGAAACAGGACCCTTGAAAATTGCTTTCCCTTTTTTAACAATGCCAAGATATCTGATCTCCCAGGCACCAGTATTCGGATCGCGATAATCATATGGATAATCGACTATATAATCTGTGTCATACACCACGTTGAAAACCTCATTGAATAAGAATCCTGTAGTGTCAATAATTCCTTGCATTGCCGCTGTTTGACGCGCTTGAAGCGAGTCTGCAAACTCTTCTGGAATGGTTGCATTTCCTCTAATAGCAGGAAGTGATGTTCTCAACATCGGATCACCAAAGAGTAAATATTTCTCATATGATTTTGATGCTCCTCCTCCTTTTGATGCCAAGACTGCTTCTCCTATTGTAATGCCTTCACCTGTGTTGTTTACCACGTACGAGACCACATCTGAACATGGTCCGTATCCACCTTTTCGTGCAGAAGCAAAAACAGCAATAGAACCCTTGTCCTTGCTATACATCATACGCTCAGCCATAGACTCAATAGTATTAGAGTCAAACAAACCTATATCACATGATGCAGCAAGGAAGAAGTTCAACTTATTCCCATTTGTGAGTTTAGTGATATCTCTGCTCGCTCGAAAGTATTCCTCGTCCCCAATGACATCATAACCACCATGTCCGATATAATAAAATACACTAGCTCCATTATTGATCATTTTGATCAGATCTTCTCTCGCTTCGGGTCTATTCTGGAACTCATCAAGAGGGTATTGAATTCCATAGTTCTTCAGAAGTTCGACATTATATTCAATTCTTCTGGCGCAGCTTTCGGCATGAGTCGTATGACCTGTCTCAGTATTTCTACCCTTTTTTAGAAAATCATCCGCGCATAAGATCACACGATTACGCCAATAGCCAAACTCCGGATTTGATATAAAATCAACTGTTTTGTCGATCATAATTTCCATTTGAGAGTCCGTGTACCCGGGGAAGCGACCAATCATCATAGAAGGATTTATCTTGGTGATAAAATAAACGAAATAATCATCAGACGCAGTTGTCCCTTCTACAAAAGGAAGAATTTTATTTCTTTCTTCAGAGCCCTGTTCATACCCACGGAAATCATTTGTCCCGTCTCCCATAAGAACTACATAAGATAATTGCTTTTCGGGAATTGAAGCGTAGTAATCATAGCCGTAGTTCAGAAAATATCTCACTGCAACAACATCGGTCAAACCCCAGCAAAATTCATCATATATATCATTTATATTTACGACAAGAACGTTCAAGCCATCATTCTCTATATGAACATCTGCAAGGTCTTTTGCCCTATCCCAAAATTGTTCAGGAGTAATAATAATTGATTCGGTGTTTGCAAGGGCAACTTCATCTCTTAGGTATGAACGTATCTCTGTTCCATTCGAATATACAAGTGGTTTTATTTTTTCTTCAATAATCTCTGGAATAACATATCCGCCACTACTGATTATGCAGTACTGAGTACCTAAAGTATCCGAGATTGCTTCGAAAGAAACGGTATTATTTGTATAGGTATAGTTTGATATTTTTGAAGCTTGATCAAAATCTCTTATCTGGAATATCTGCAATTCATTGTTAGAAACATTTGTTACATTCACCGTATATTCAATATTTTCCCCAGGGAGAGAAAATGCTATATAATTATTCTGCATTTTGAGATTCTTTGTATATGCTATCTCATAATAATCAAGATAGAGTGTTTGAGAACCAGAAGTTGTTTCAACGATTTTAAGTGTGTTTGTACCATTAACAAGAAAATTTCCAGTGTACGTTACGCGAGATGATGTCCACACATAATCTGTCAGCAAAATATCGTTTATATAGGTTTTAATATAATTAGTGTAAGGACGGTAGTTGAAATCAATAGTAAGTTCCTGAGGTTCACTTGTATTAAGCTCTGAAACCGAAAAATCAAAATACTTTGTGCTCGCCCCGCTTCCTGTGAAGCTTTGCCAGAACCATTCTATCATAAGCGGATCAGATCGCACATGATCTTCCTCGAAATGTTGGGAATATTTATATGTCGTAAGGGTTTCACGTTTTGAGGGATTGCCTGAAGATTGGTTTTGAGGGTTGTGATGAGAAGTAAGAGTGGTCTTATAAGTGAGCCAGTAAGTATTCTCACCTGTATAATGATTAAAATATTGTTGGTAGTTTTCGTTCAGAGCGAATCCGTTCGTAC
>JAGHCS010000056.1 GCA_021160355.1 Candidatus Cloacimonadota bacterium | reverse complement strand
GTGAAGGAATACGCTCAACTTCATGTGGTTTTCTGTTTGTTGCCGGCATTCTTTATTGCTGGAGCGATCAGCGTTTTTGTCAGTCAGGCTTCGGTTATTAACTATCTGGGGGCAAGAGCCAAAAAAGTTACTGCTTATGCTGTAGCATCGGTTTCCGGTGCGATCCTGGCGGTTTGTTCTTGCACCATTTTACCCCTATTCAGCGGCATCTACAAGCGTGGCGCGGGTTTAGGTCCAGCCACCACATTTCTGTATTCAGGTCCTGCAATCAATATCCTGGCGATCATCCTTACCGCCCGTGTGCTGGGTGTTGAAATAGGTGTCGCCCGAGCGGTGGGAGCTATTTTTTTCAGTGTTATCATCGGACTTATCATGGCATTTATTTTTCGTAAAGAGGAACAGAAAAAGCTGGAACAGCAGATGGCACAACCAGAGCCGGAAGTAAGCCGTCCGCTCTGGCAGGAAGTGGTTCATTTCGGGATAATGGTTCTTATCCTGATCTTTGCCAATTGGGGTGCTCCCAAAGTTGATTCTGGTGTATGGGCTGCGATTTACAATGCCAAATGGATAATTACGGCAATGTTAGCTGTTGCCTTTGGAATTGCTCTGAATCAAATTTTTAAAATGAAAGTTTGGAAAATACTGGTTACTGCTGTGGCCGTTATCGGAGTTCATATTCTGTTCAAAGGCAATCCCATGATTACATTTGTTACCGGAATAATTGGATTATCATATTTCACCAGTGTGGATGAAGGCGAACTGGGCGACTGGTTTGCAGCCACCTGGGGTTTTGCCAAGCAAATACTTCCTTTGCTTTTTATTGGTGTACTGGTAGCAGGTTCTCTGCTGGGTCGTCCCGAACATGAAGGCTTGATTCCTTCCAGTTGGATCCAAACTTTGGTGGGAGGTAATTCCTTGGGAGCAAATTTCTTCGCTTCAATTTCTGGAGCATTTATGTATTTCGCCACTCTCACGGAAGTTCCTATCTTACAAGGTCTGCTCGGAAACGGAATGGGTAAAGGACCTGCTCTGGCTCTTTTATTAGCCGGACCTGCTTTGTCGCTTCCCAATATGCTGGTAATTCGCAGCGTGATGGGAACAAAAAAGACATTGGTTTTTGTTTCAACTGTTATTGTGATGGCTACGATTTCCGGAGTTATTTTCGGGATGATATAGAAAAGGGAGGATTAAAATGGAAAGATTAAACACAGTATTAAAATCAATGACCTTAGAATTTTTTGGCAGTGGAAAACACAAAATATCACCTACTGCTCATTTGTCCGAATCAAACTCTCTATTCCTTGATGTCAGATCAAAAGAAGAGCACGAGACGATTGCGTTCAGTTTAGTTCATCATATGCCGGTTTTGCATATTCCAATATGTGAAATTCCGGAAAGATTGGCAGAAATTCCACGTGATAAAACCGTTGGTATCTTTTGTTCATCGGGAGTCAGATCAACAATGGTTTACTTCTATTTGAGAGGACTCGGCTATGAAAATGTACGCATAATTGAAGGGGGATACGCTGAACTGGCGGGAGAATTCAAACCCGGGAAACTGCTTAAACATCTGTCCAAAAATGACGTCTAAATATAATTGGGAGATAGTATGGAATTAATATTCATAACACCGGTTTTATTTTTCGTAATCTCATTTCTCTTTTCCATGTTAGGAATGGGAGGTTCACAGCTTTATATTCCTATTTTGTATTGGATGGGAATGGATTTTAAAACCCAAGCCATACCTTTGGGAATGTTGCTAAATGTTGTGAACAGCTCTTCAGCTTCCATAACCTATGGATTAAAGAAAATGATTGATTTCAAAGTAGCTATTCCCTTCGGAATTGCGATGGTATTGCTTGCACCTCTGGGTGCGTGGCTCAATATCAATTTACCAACGAGACCAATGATTTTTATCTTTGCGACCTTTACAGCGATTGCTGCCATCTTGATGCTGAGTGGTTGGAAACCTAAAAAAGGAGAGATGAATCCCAGAGAAAGAACTGTGTTAGGAGTTTCCGGTGGATCGATTTTAGGTTTCTTTGCGGGATTGTTGGGAAGAGGTGGTGGAAGTTTTGTGGTACCGTTGCTTTACATTGCTGGGTTAGAAGCTAAAGCAGCCGCTGCGACATCTGCCTTTGTTGTTACTTTTTCCGGCTTATCCAGTTTCTTTTCACACATTGTAACTGCTGCACAACCGAGATGGTCAATTTGGCTTCTTTGCGTAGTAGCTGTTTTACTGGGAAGTCAATCAGGTTCACGGGTGATGGCAACAAAGTTAAAATCAAAGAATATAAAAATCGTTTTCGGAACGGTTCTATTATTCGTTGCAGCTATTTTGGTAGTTCAAAATTTGTAATACAGGGCAATATGCCAAATATGGAAAGGTGAAACAATGATTATTAAAGTACTAGGAACTGGATGCGCTAAGTGCAGTCAACAAGAACGAGCGGTAGTAAAAGCGATTGAAAAAACAGGTTCTGATGCAACAGTAGAAAAAGTAACCGAAATCAACGATATTATGGATTACGGTGTGATGATGACACCGGCTTTAGTAATCGACGAAAAAGTAGTTACAGTTGGCAAAGTTTTGTCGGCAGAACAAATAGCAGAGATGATAAACAAATAGGAGGGTACAAAATGGCTGAATGTTGTTGTGGAAATGAAAGAGTAAGATTGATTTACCCTTGCTCAGGCGGAGCAGATGTTGGTGCACTTTCAGATAGAACAGCCAGAAAATTAGTGAAAGAAGGTTATGGCAAAATGAGTTGCCTGGCTGGTGTTGAGGCAGATATTTCCGGCTTCACCGCTTCTGCCAGAGATGCAGAACTTAATATAACTATCGATTGCTGCTCGATGCGATATGCTGCTAAAAATTTCGAAAATCGCGGCATCAGCCGTTTTCCTTAGTTTTAACTGAAATGGGATTTACCAAAGGCAACACTGAAGTGAATGACAGTACGATCGAAACTGCTTTTGCAATTTTGAAGAAAGAATTAAAAAAAATGAAAATTAATACAACTACAACATCACCAGACGGCTATTGTTGATAACAGGAGATTATTTCATGAAAAATTTATCCAAAATCTTGATCATATTAGCGTTGATCACTATCGTGGCTGCAGTCATAGTCCTCAAAAACCAACCTGAGAATAACATTAAAGAATCGACAGACACAGAAAGTTCAGTTCTGGAATCTACAACCGATCCGCAGAAAGTTGTCAAAGAACCGATCTTATCTGAAAAGGAAGAAGATAGCGAAACGGGAATAGATTCTGAAGAACAGACAGAAACCGTTAAAGAAGAACCGAAAAAAATCAAACAAAACATTCAAGCAGAAACCAAAAACACTGTACAATCCAAAGATAAAAAAGCAGCAGGTGATGTGATTGCAATAGTGGAAGGTGTAGAGATAACGGAATCGGAACTGCAAGAAGAGTATAAGAAACTTTCTCCCCAGTATCAAGATATGTTCAAAAACGACAAAGATCTTTATCTTGAACAGCTGATCATCAAGGAAATCCTGGTTCAAAAAGCAATCGAGAAGGGTTATATAAAATCCGAAAAACCAAGCCCGTCTCAGCAAGATAGCGGAATCCAGAAGCTGATTGATGAAATGGGAAAAAACATCGAAATCTCAGAAACGGAACTTGAAGCATTTTATCAGGAAAATCAAGATCAGATGAAGGGTGCATCTTTTGATGAAATAAAAAATAATATCCGAAATTATCTGAAACAACAAAAACAAAATGAGAAATTTGAGAATTACATCGATGATATCAGAAATGATGCTGATGTTGTTCTTAATGAAGATTGGATTGCCCAACAGATAGCTTCCAAACCGGAAAATCCTCTCAACGATGCACTTCAAAACGGACTTCCCACCGTGTTGGATTTGGGATCAGATTCCTGTATTCCCTGCCAGATGATGATGCCCATTTTTGATGAATTGAAAAAGGAATTGGAAGGGAAAGCCAATGTCATACTTCTGCAGATCGCCGATTATCGAGATTTGGCGAGCAAATATAAAGTACGCGTTATTCCAACCCAGATATTTTTCGATCAAAACGGCGAACAATACTGGCGGCATGAAGGGTATCTTGCCAAAGAAGATATTATCAAAAAACTAAAAGAAACAGGAGTTAAACTATAATGGAGTCGATTTTTATATGGGCCACACATGCAATAGAGGGTTCCTTGCTCATCTCACTGGGCGCTTCTTTTGTCTGGGGAGTACTGAGTATTTTACTCAGTCCCTGCCATCTGGCAAGCATTCCGCTTATCGTCGGTTTTGTGAATGAACAAGGAAAGATATCCACTAAACGAGCTTTCACTATTTCTCTTTTATTTTCTGTCGGCATTCTCATCACCATTGGACTGGTTGGTATTATCACAGCATCCTTAGGACGTATGTTGGGTGATGTGGGGAAATTTGGAAATTACCTTGTAGCAATCATTTTCTTTTTGGTGGGATTGCATCTACTGGATGTAATTCCCATGCCCTTTTCTGGAAATATCGGACAACACGGCTATAAAAAGAAAGGCTTACTAGCAGCCCTAATTTTAGGTCTAGTGTTTGGAATAGCTCTTGGTCCATGTACATTTGCTTATATGATGCCGGTATTGACAGTGGCTTTTCGAGTAGCTTCAACACAGTTTCTGTTGGCTGCTCTGTTAGTTCTGTTATATGGAATGGGTCACTGCTCGATTATCGTTCTAGCCGGAACATTTACCGAAGTAGTTCAGAAATATCTGAAATGGAATGAAAAATCGAAAGGTGCTGTAATTGTTAAAAAAATATGCGGAGTATTAGTGATCTTAGGTGGCATATATTTAATTTGGAGTGCATAATAAAATAAGGAGCTAAGGTTATGAATCATAAAATCAATCGGGAAAAAGAATCAGAAGATGAAATTATTTGCTATTGCCAAAATGTCAGTAAAAAAGAAATCGTGGCAGCGCTAGAAAGTGGCGTATCTTCTTTGGCGGATGTGCAAAGAATAACGCGGGCCGGAACCGGTTCTCGATGTAAAGAACTAAATCCCAAAGGTGTTTGTTGCCACCGGGATATCATGGATTTGATAAATAGTTTTGGTAAAAAAACGAACAACAGCAAGCAACAAGTTAAATGCTGTTGTAATTCATATAAGAAGGTGTAAAAATGATTATTAAAATCTTAGGCACAGGTTGTGCAAAATGCAAAAAACTGGAAGCCAGCGCTTTGAAAGCAATTGAAGGTTTGGATGCCGAAGTGCAAAAAGTAACAGATCTAAATGAAATCATGAACTATGGAGTGATGATGACCCCTGCTTTGGTAATTGATGATAAAGTTGTATCAGTCGGGAAAGTGCTTGCCCCAGAAAAGATAAGAGATTACATCTCAAAACAGCTTTAAAGATGATTCAGGAGACAATCTCTACGGCAAAATATAAGATCATCAAAAATAGAGATAAAATTAAAATTGTTTAGAGGTGCAAAATGGAACAGAAAGAAATAAAATGTGAAGGTTGCGGAAAAATGACCGGTAAAGATGAAATTCGAAACATTCAAATTCAAGGGTGTTGCAGCATGCGGAATGTTCCTTTATGCAAAAACTGTTGGGAAGAATTCCATAAGAAGAACAAGAGTGTATAAAAAGTGAAAAAAATATTGTTTTTATGCACCGGAAATTCCTGTCGAAGTCAGATGGCTGAAGGGTTTCTAAAACAATATCCTGAATTTGAAGTTTATTCTGCGGGTACAGAACCAGGTGAAATCGTGCAACCTTTTGCAATCGAAGTTATGAAAGAATTTGGAATTGACCTTTCCACTCATAAACCGGAAGCTGTTCAACAATATCTGAATGAAGAATTCGATTTTGTGATCACGGTTTGTGACGGAGCCAAAGAAAGCTGTCCGGTTTTTACAGGAAAGGTAGCGCATAGACTTCACATCGGCTTTGATGATCCGCATGGAAAATCTATGGAAATATTCAGAAAAGTGCGTGATGAGATCAAAGAAAAAATAACTGAATTTTCTAAAAATTTCAGGGAGGAAGATTGAGTCAATTTTGTGAAGTTACCGAGAAGAAAGTAAAAGTACGCGGGATGAATATTTTTGAGAAATATCTCACTTTGTGGGTTTTTCTCTGCATCGTGGCGGGAATCGTGCTGGGTAAAGTTGCTCCGCAAGTTGCCATAACTCTGGACGGCTTTTCTTTTTATCAAATCTCAATTCCAATTGCGATCTGCCTGTTCTTTATGATGTATCCGATTATGGTGAAAATAGATTTTGGCGAAGTTATTAAAGCGGGGAAAACACCCAAACCCGTAATTCTTACCCTCGTCATCAATTGGATGATAAAACCGTTCACAATGTTTTTCATCGCTACGTTTTTCCTTACTTTGTTTTTCAAGATGGGATTGATACGAGGAACGGAAATTGTGAAAACAGGGCAGGAAGTGGAGCTGTATCGAAGCTATATTTCCGGTGCGATTTTATTGGGAATAGCACCCTGTACTGCAATGGTTTTGGTGTGGAGTTGGCTGAGTAAAGGTAATATGGGGCACACACTTGTAATGGTCGCTATCAATTCCTTAACAATGTTGCTGCTTTATGCCCCTCTCGGTGGTTTCTTACTTGGGGAAAATAATATGCCGATTCCCTGGCAAACTATCATTTTGTCGGTTCTCATCTACGTTGCACTACCGCTTGTTGCTGGCTATTTTTCTAGAAAATGGATCATTGCTCACAAAGGGACAGCATATTTCGAAGAAAAATTCCTACCTCATCTCGGTACGGTTTCTATCATTGCCCTGCTAATAACTTTGATCTTACTTTTTTCCTTCAAAGGTGAGATCATTTTTAAGAATCCGCTGACGATTCTCTGGATTGCCATCCCGCTGCTT
>JAGHCS010000092.1 GCA_021160355.1 Candidatus Cloacimonadota bacterium | reverse complement strand
TCTCTCCCTGTATAGACACAGGGCATCCAAGTGCACAATACGAGGATGCTGACGGCACTCCTGCCGATATGGGTGCAATCCCAGTTGCTTCGCATGATTATTTCAAAGATGATTATGATAATGAAGAGTTCGATAACGTGGACTGGATGTCTTTCCCTGTATTGAACAGAACAACCACTAATTGGATGAGAGCAGATAGCGTACTGATTAAGCAGGGACTTATGGACGATGATCAAATTTATAATGATGACATTCTATATCAAGTTGTTTTTAAAAATGATGAAGCTGTAAAGTTTGATAATGGTTGGCAAATTAACCTAACAAATGATGAATTTGACAGTAGGCAGGGTTACAAAGTACAATTTAAGGAACAATACGATAACATACCGGTAAAGGGTATATCTGGCACACGACAGGATGAGAGTACTCACATCACACTTCTTGCAAATGACCAAGAAAACTGGGTTGGTTGCTTTTTGAAAGAACCTGCAACGTTTATTGATGCCTTTGCTTCGATATGGAATGAATGGAGTGCTGTGTATTCAGAGCACTGGGCTGTTGAACGTCCTGAACCTGGAATAACTCCGGAAATTGTATTTGAGCTTACTGCTAATCCAGGTGAGCTGTATATAATAAAAGTGTATGAAGAATGCGATCTTGTATGGAATGAATCAGATCCTCCTGTTCCACCAAAGACCAAGGAAATGACTGATTTCTTCTCCTACAACGAAACGATCGACTATATGGCTGTCAGCATAGATACGGTATACTCAGATACTTCTGTTGTTGAGATTGCAGTATACAGCGACGATCAATGTATTGGTGCAAGTAAGGTATATAATGATGAATATCCGGTTCAAATCCTAGCATACACACCTGACACCTTGAAAAGTGGTAGTAATGGGCTGGAGTTCAGACTATATTATAATGGACAAAAAGGCGAATATCTCAAGTCAATCCCATACGTTATGTTCAGTAGTGAAGTACAGGCATTCGTTGAAAAGCCCTTATACTATGAACGAAAGTCATTTGCAACGGTACAACTTAATTCAGATGAATCATCTGTTACTCACCGGCTTATGTTGTTGCAGAATTATCCGAATCCAGTGAGAACGAACATAACAATGATCAGGTTCATGCCCCAGCAGAATGCACATCATACGGAACTGAACATCTACAATATTCGGGGACAGTTGGTACAAACCTTCAATTGTGATGGCATAATATCCTCGGGAACCAAGGATATTTACTACACGATAACGTGGGATTGCCGTGATAGGTATGGTAGAGATGTAAAGAACGGTATCTATTTCTATAAACTTACCTCAAGGGATAAGAGTGCTGTTCTCAAAATGTTACTCATGAAATAACAAAATATGAATCCCTTATACCCCCTCTCTGATTTTTCGGAGAGGGGGACAGGGGGTGAGGTAAACATGAAACACTTTTTTTCGATTATCATACTCTTAATACTATTTCCCTTTTCTTATATATGGTCATCCACCATCATTGTCGATATCAACGGCACAGGAGACTACTTGAGTATTCAGGAAGGAATCAATAATGCATCAGATGATGATATAGTACTTGTCTGTCCTGGCACCTATTATGAGAATATAGACTACAGCGGAAAGAATATTACGGTAGCCAGCAAGTACTACACAACAGGAGATGAATCATATATAAATAAAACGATTATCGATGGAAATAATAATGGAAGTTGTGTTATCGTAAAGGATGGTGGAGATGAGGCGACTATTTGGGGATTTACCCTTCAGCATGGGAGTGGGTATGATGATGGGTATGATGAGTACGGTGGTGGAATATTTATTTGTGGGGATATTATTAGCACATTTAACGTTAATTTTTGTATTATCCAGAATAATTATGCAAGTAGTGGCGGGGGAATATTTGCAAACGATTGCTTCGAGTTGAATATTATTGGCTCAAGGATTATACATAATTTTGCTCATGCAACAGGAGGTGGTATAGTAAAGGGAGGAAGCAATGCTAATATTTTCTTTTCACAGGACGAATCATGTGATATATATATGAATTATGCACCAATGGGGAGTGATGTTTATAATCATGTAGGGAATATGACGGTATATGTCGATACCTTTACTGTCCAGGAACCTGATAAATTCTATGCTTACTCACAAAATGGTGATATCTGGATAACAGTTACTAATCACAAGATTGAACAAATCAATCAGGATATTTATGTATCTCCTGACGGTAATAATGCAAACAACGGATTGAATTGGAATAACGCATTTATTAATATCTATTATGCACTCATTATGGTAAAATCGGATAGTACACATAAGAATACTATTTATGTAGATGAGGGAAACTATTCACCATCCTTAACTGGTGAATTTTTTGCATTGGGTGGGAAGGATTATATATCAATAATTGGTGTCGATGACAATTTATCTATTCTTGATGCGGAACAGAAATCCAACTTATTTGAAATAAAAAATGTTACAGATTTGTTAGTAAGGAATTTAACATTAAAAAATGGACAAGATCCCTATGATGGAGGAATAAGCATCGAATCAAATTCTTCAACTAAATTTGAAAATATAATATTAAAAGATAATAATTGTAACCATGGTGTAACTAACATACACCTACATGCAGATTGTATCACTACATTCAACAATGTTGAAGTCATTTCACATGAGGGTGTAAATGGAGTTGCGATGAGAGGTGGTACAAACATATCCATAATGCTAAATAATTGTAAGATATCTGGAAATAAAGTAAATCCTGATGAATATAATTTTGGGGCATGTTCATTCATTAACAATTGCTCGCCTATTTTTATCAATACAATAATTTCAGGAAATGGTGCACCTATTTCAAGTGGTGTATCTGTTACATGGGGATTTGAAGAAATGTATATTATAAATTCAACGATTGTTGATAATAAAGACTGTTCTGAGGGAACAATACGGTTAGTTGATGATAGCCATATAACCTTAATTAATACAATACTCAGGAATGAACCTGAAGCAGAGATATGGTTTCATCCAACAGGGGAGCCAAACTCTGCTTCTATTGAGTACTGTAATATTGATGGCGGGATAGATGCAATAAATACCAATAACAACGGTACAGTATATTGGGGAGATGGCAACATAGACGAAGATCCCTTGTTTGTTGGGGGAGATCCATTCAGTTACGAGTTAATACCGCAATCACCATGCATCGATGCAGGTACACCGGATACGACTGGGCTCAATCTACCTGCAACGGACTTAGCAGGTAATCCGAGAATATTCAATGGGAGAATAGACATCGGTGCGTATGAGTGCCAGGACACTGTAAGTATCGATGAACCGGATACCAGTTTTATTCATAATTTATATCTTTTTC
>JAGHCS010000011.1 GCA_021160355.1 Candidatus Cloacimonadota bacterium | reverse complement strand
CCCGCGATTTTTTTAAATTTCGGTTTTTCTTTCACGCTAAACAGCTGTAACCGTTTTTACTTCAGGAATCTTGTCTTTGAGTTGCTTTTCGATGCTGTATTTCAGTGTCATCTGGGAGAATGGACAACCCCTGCATGAGCCCTGTAACTCCACCTTGACTTCGCCGTCATCGGTCACATCTATCAATTTTACATCACCGCCATCACCTTTCAGTGCAGGACGGACTTTTTCTAATTCTTCTGATACTTTTTCTTTTAAATCCATTAAAACCTCTATAATTTTACTTTATAATCTATACAATCTTATTTTTTGTCCACTAAATCTTTCTTGGATCGGCGATCACACCTTTCAGTGCCGAAGCTGCAACCGTTTCCGGTGACGCTAAATATATCTCTGCAGTTTTATTTCCCATTCTGCCTTTGAAGTTTCGGTTCGCAGTCGAAATAGTAACTTCATTATCAGCCATGACACCCTGATGAGCACCGAGGCATGGACCGCATCCGGAAGGTAGGATCACAGCACCAGTTTTGTTGAGAATGCTCAAAGTGCCATCATCTGTTGCTTGCTGATATACTTCTCTCGAAGCAGGGAGAATAATCAGTCGTGTCGAGGGATGAACCGTTCGTCCATTCAAGATCGCTGCTGCTGCATGGAGGTCTTCTAATCTTCCATTGGTACATGTACCGATAAAGCACTGATCCACTTTTATGCCCTCTGCTTCGAAAATATCTTTCACATTATCTACCGTATGAGGAAATGCCACCTGCGGAGTGATCTCATCCAAAGTATAGGAGTACTCCTTTTCATACACTGCATCATCGTCAGCCCATATTTGATCATATTCATCCACCTTATGTTCGTGCAGCCATTTTTTTGTTTGCTCATCAACAGGGAATACCCCATTCTTTGCACCCATTTCAACAGCCATATTCGCAATGGTCATCCTATCTGAAATATCCAGATTTGTGATGCCTGATCCATGATACTCGACCGATTTATAATTCGCACCATCAGCGCCAAGATCACCAATGATCTTTAATATAAGATCTTTTGCAGAAACACGTTGCTGAAATTTACCTTTCAGTATAATTTTATAGGATTGCGGTATTTTAAACCAAGTTTCTCCTGTGATCCAGATACCAGCAGCTTCAGTTCTGTCGATGCCTGTCGAGAACGCACCAAAAGCACCATAAGTACACGTATGGCTGTCACTTCCGACAATGATACTACCCGGCTTGGCTAATCCTTCTTCAGGAAGTACCTGATGACAGATCCCTCTTCCGATATCATAGAAATGAGTGATGCCCTGAGTTTTTACGAATTCACGTATCTCTTTATGATTATTCGCAGTTTTTGCATTTGCGGCAGGTATAACATGGTCAAGGACGATAACAATACGATCGGGATACTTAACCTTAATACCCTCTTTGACCTGAGACAGCTTCTTAATTATCGCCGCTGAATTATCATGAGTTAAAATATAATCCGGCTGGACAAAAACGATCTCACCTTCTTTGAGTGATCTGCCAGCTTTTTTTTCGAAAACCTTCTGAATAAATGTTTTACCCATGTATGCTCCTGAAATTTTAGCAATTTTATTAAGAACATTAATAATATTATTACCTGCCTGCTGGCAAGTTTTTCCAAAACTTAAAAATCCATGATCTTTCATAACAAGAAATGACACTCCTTCGTCCAACACCTCAATAACTGATCGCATAAGCTCAGCTGTTCCATACGGGTAATATCTATATGTTGATTTTAGTCCCAATTTATCGGTATGTTCCAGAATAAGATCATTATGACCATGAAAGATAACATCAATATCATTCCGGTTTTTATAAATTTCACTATGCAGCATCGTTTCTGATGAAGGTTCGCGAACCCCATTAACTGTAATCAATTTGGAATCGGTGTTAACATCCACCACCTCAACAAAATCATTATCAGTTAGTTTTCCAAGATTTGAACCAGCTGCGGTTATAATGAAATGATCTTTAATTCGAGCACTAAGATTTCCCGCAGAGCAAATTCGGTCAGGATCAGCAGGATCTGGATAGGTGGGAATGCAGCCCACATCAGAGAGTTTTTTCCCCCATTTAATGAGTTCCTTTTGAAGTGGAAATTTCGGTACTGACTCTCCGGCAAATTTCACATCGAACTTAATCCCCTGATATTGTTCCATTACGCCAATGTATAAATATTCTCGGGTTTTATAATTCCCTTTTCTGTGATTATCCCGCTAATATATCGAGCTGGTGTCACATCGAAAGCTGGATTCAGTGCATCGCTTTCTGGATTTGCAACTAATGATTTGCTGATAGATTTGACTTCACTATCAGATCGCTCTTCGATGGGAATAAACTCACCAGATTTACATGCGCAATCTATTGTTGAACATGGAGCCACAACATAAAAAGGAATATTATTCTCCTTTGCAAGAACTGCCTTTTCGTATGTTCCGATCTTGTTTGCCACATCACCATTGCATGCGATCCTGTCTGCCCCGACAAATACTATATCGATCTTTTTCTGCTGCATAAAGTACCCAGCAGCATTGTCAGCGATGATCGCATGAGGAATGCCCTCTTGAGCCAGTTCCCATGCTGTCAATTGTGCACCCTGCAAACGGGGACGTGTTTCATCTACATACACAAAGATGTTCTTGCCCTGCTCATGTGCAACATAGATCGGTGCAAGTGCGCTGCCCCATCCCTGTATTGCAAGTTTCCCTGCATTACAATGGGTAAGAATGCCAAAGCCATCTTGGATAAGCTCAGCTCCGAACTCACCCATGATCCGGGAGTGTTTCTCGTCTTCATGCAAAACATCATCAGCAGCTTCAAAAGCTCTTTTCTCAGAATTTTCCGCATTTCGGGCTTCTTCATAAACTCTGTTTGTAGCATAAAAAAGATTCTGTGCAGTTGGGCGTGATGACTCGATATAGAGTTTTGCTTTTTTCAAGTCATTATCAGTTCGACATTCCGCAAACGCCTGCGCCATTGCATATCCTGCTGCCACACCGATCGTTCCTGCCCCCCGTAGAAGCATATCCCTGATCGCATTTGCGGTTGAGATGTATGACCGAAGTTCCACTATTTCCAGATGAAAAGGCAATTTTGTCTGGTCTATTATGAAAACCGTATGTCCTTCTCGCCAGATCGCAGTCCATTCATTATTTTTTGTGATTTTTTTCATTGCATACTCACGCAAATAAATCGAAAAAACTTGTCAAAGATTGCGTATGTAAAATCTCTGAGATCAGGAGAAAACATGAATGTATATGATGTAATACAGAGCAGAAAAAGCATAAGAAGTTATGATCCGAAAAAGATCGAGGATGAAAAGCTCGGGAAGATCCTCGAAGCAGGTCGGCTTGCGCCTTCGTGGCAGAACAGGCAGTGCTGGCAGTATGTTGTGGTCAAAGATAAAGATACTATTGGCAAGCTCGCACTGAAATCCGGTTTGATAAGCAAATCCAATTTTTTTATAAAGAATGCACCTGTGGTGATAGTTGCGTGCGCCAATCCAAATGACAGCGGTCATCTTAACGGACAGGATTACTATCTTGTGGATGTAGCGATCTCCTTTCAGCAGATGATGCTTGAAGCATGGGAAATGGGCATCGGCTCATGCTGGCTCGGAGCATTCAACGAGAAGAAAGTGAAGGAAATACTGAACATTCCACCCCAAATAAAAGTGATTGCACTTAGTCCTTTTGGTTACCCGAAAAATAAACAAAGCTTATATGCTAAAGCCATTAAAACCTTTGCAGGCAGCAAGAAAAGGAAAGATTTGGACAAGATAGTGCATTGGGAAAAATGGTAATTTCGTAGAGCGTAGAGTGTTGGGCGTGAAGCGTTGAGCGAAGAGCTGGACTTCACAGTTCAGGGAAACTGAATGTGGAGTTCAGGACGTAAAATTAATAGGACACAGATAAACGCTGATTAAGCTGATTTGCGCTGATAAATCAAAGAAAGCTGAACTTCTTCGCCATCTTATAGTTCAGCACGATTCTTCTCTCTTTCTTCATACTGAACTCTCCGCCAGCTGGCGGATCGCTTATGAAGTCCAGCCCGAAGCGAAACCTTGCGAATTTATACCGTTGAATTCTTTTTTTATTCAACTGGTATGGTTGACGCAGGAGACCTTCCACCTTCATTATTCCGGTGTGACAGGTCGCAATGGTTTGTAACTATCAAAATCTGTGCAGTATATTAATACTTTTTCGTGTATTTTCGTGCTTTTCGCCTGCCACGGCGAAGCGCAGCGTAGTCGGGTGGTATAAATCTTAAAATGTTCAGGGTAAACCTGTACCTACCCCATTTCGAAAATACAATCACATCTGCTTTTATCCCGAAATTTTCTCCGACTTGCGTTTCATACATGCACAGAAGCCGTGATATATCATGCAAATTCCGCCAAAGATGGAGATCAAACCCCAAAACAGAGGTCGAACAAAAACATATAGGATCGCAGCACCGGTATATGGCAGCAGATAGACACCCCACGTCACAAGCACACATCCGACAACAACGAACATATGCCCAAGAATAACAGTCACTTTCCTACCTTGATAAAAGGAAGCGAATATAAGCGATAAACTGATGAACAGGGGAAAGAGTCCTGCCCAATTGCCAAGAAAGATCAGCATATACAATGCCATAAGAAGAAGAAGGATGCCGAT
>JAGHCS010000045.1 GCA_021160355.1 Candidatus Cloacimonadota bacterium | reverse complement strand
TCGTGGACTCTTCCGTTTCTTTTTGAAGCACTTTTTCTAATAAACATGAAACCATAATATATACAACACCATATTCTGTCAATAAAAAATTACAAGACCTTCTAAATTATATCTGCATACACTACACAATTTCGCAGAACTGTCCCCCCAAACCCGCTTCAATACGCTATCACACTCCTGAAATATGAGGTCTGCTGTCAAACTGGGGTTATACAATTCTACAAATTTTCAGTGTTTCTCTTTTTGAGAAACTGCCCATATACCAGCTACTTGCAGATACAGTGTTACAAAACACATAGGGCTGTTCCCCTAACCAGCTGTGCCTGTGGGACTTATAACGGGACACTAGTGTTTTCTAATATAAATTATTCCAACGCGCCCTTCACAATATCAAAAATCCTTTGTGCAAGTGCATGTTTGCTATCCCTGCCTTTAAAGAGTACTTCACCTTTGGTGTTGATAACAAAAATCTTATTATCATCACTCTGGAAGCCGGAGTCCGGTTCGCTCACATCATTGGCAACGATATAGTCTGCCTGCACCTGCTTCAGGCGTTCATAACTCTTTGCAGTGAGCTGTTTCTCGTTCAATCCATGCTCTGCCTTAAATGCAACGAGAACGGTTGCTGGCGAGAGTTTTTTCACCTTTTCAATAATTTTTTCAGTTGGTGTAAGTTCAATGGCAAATTCACGGGAAGAGTGGAGCTTGCCCTTTGACTGCTTTTTCAATTTCCAATCTGCAACCGCAGCTGCACCGATGAATATATCGATATTTTTATCCTTAAGTTGAGTTGTAACAACTTTAAGCATTTCTTTAGTAGTTTCTACTGGAAAATATTCACACCCGGCAGGAGGAGTGAGCTTGGTCGGTCCGCTTACCAGCACACAATGCGCACCTCTTCGCACCGCATCCCGTGCAAGTGCAAAGCCCATTTTTCCGGAACTTTTATTCGTAATATATCGGATGTCATCTATGTATTCGATGGTGGGTCCTGCAGTTACCAGCACGGTCATATCCTGCAAATCTTTTTTATAGAGTTTCTGAATCACCATTTCCACCATTGTGTTCACACTTGCGATCTTTGCTTTGCCCTCTTCACGTACCGGTTCGATCACGTCGATGTTCGCTTTTTTTAGCTTATCGATATTTTCCAAAATGAAGGGATTCTTATACATGCTTTCATGCATGGCAGGCACGATCATCACAGGAATGCCGGAACCGACTGCAGAGGTCACCGTAGAAAGCACAGGCGTATCATCGATTCCGCATGCGATCTTGCTGAGGGAATTGCCTGTTGCCGGTGCCACGAGTATCAGGTCGCAACTTTCTTCATGCTCACCAGCAAGCCAGATGTGCTCAATTTTACCTGTTAGTTCAATTACCACAGGATTTCCGGTTGCCCACTCGAACATTGCTGGAGTAACCAGCTTTGTCGCTTCCTCACTCATGATCACAAATACTTCTGCGCCGTGACGCATGAGTTCACGTGCCAGATCCACACTGCGAAGGCAGCCCACACTTCCGGTTATCCCGAGTGCAATACGCTTTTCACGCAGTTCCTGTCCTTTTGTACCGATTATATCTTTGCTTGGATGCATGATAACACCTCTTTTATGTCATGTATAAATGAATTTATTACTTTTTTAGTAACCGATGGTCGGAGCACGATGCGCATGTGCTCGGTAAAGAGTGAGATTGCCCATCCTTTGTCGCGCATAGCTTCTGCTATTTCCACTATGTTATATTTTGTCGAAGTCACACCCACGATGTTCATGGTCGGTGGCTGGATAGGGCAGAGTTCTTCGATCTTATCAAGCTCGAAAAGCAGATGTTCGCGTACGTGCATACATCGTTTTATGATGTCATTGTAACCCTCGTACCCGAGATAATTCAGCATACCCCAAACAGCAATAACCGAAGCTCCTGATCGTGAGCTGACAAAAGTAGTTTGCGCAGTATGACCTCCGGAGAGATAGCTGACACTCCATTCGATCTTTTTGGTCAGTTCCTTGTTTCGGAACAATATCCCACCAGCCGGAATAGGGCACATGCCCATTTTATGAGGATCGATGGTGATCGAGCTTACACCGGGAAGTGCGAAATCGAAATCAGCAACATCATAGTTCATGTCCTTCATAAAAGGAATGACAAATCCCCCGAATGCCGCATCGATATGCAAATAGAGTTTAAATTTTATGCAGAGATCGGAGAGTTCTGCGATCGGATCGATCACACCGAGTTCGGTTGTTCCTGCGATGCCCACGATGCAGAACGTGTCATCATCGATTGCTTTCTCAGCTTCGGCAATATCAATTTGACGGTCTTTATTTACGTGGACAGTTTTTATGTTTAGATTCAAAATATTAGCACTTTTATACAATGAAAAATGTGCGGTTTCCGGCACGATGATCGTATGTTTCCCTGAGAGTTCTCGATATGCCCACAGTGCAAGGAAATTAGCTTCTGTCCCACCTGTGACAATGTTGCCGAACGCATTTGGGTTATGCAGCAAATCTCCAAGTGAGGAAATGACTTCTCGTTCCAATTCCACAACACCGGGAAACAGATTTGCATCACCTATATTTCTATCTATAAATTCCGAGAACAGTTCCTGTGCAAAAGTGTCCGGATAGGTGCACATGGTGCTGATCACGTTTCCTTTTTTGTATGATTTATCGTGTTTGAGTGTTGAGCGTATCAGTTCGAGTACTTCTGTTTTCGATAGGGAAGTTCTATTCATATACATTTTCCTTTTCCGGATAGGTTCCGTTTTTCACTTCTTTTTTAAATGCACGGACACTTTCTGAAATAATATCAAAGAGATTTGCATAACGCTTCACAAATTTCGGATGAAAATCGGGATCCATTCCCAGCAGATCATTTATCACGAGCACTTGTCCATCACAAAATTTGCCTGCACCGATGCCGATCGTAGGGATATTCACCAGTTCTGTTATCTCTTTACCAAGCAGTTCTGGAATTGACTCGATGACAAGGGTAAATGCCCCTGCCTGCTCAATTTCTTTAGCTTCTTTCAGCAATCGATCATGATCTTCCGGTTTTCTGCCTACGACTTTAAATGATTCATAGGTTTGAGGAAGCAGTCCGATATGTCCCTGAACCGGTACGCCGTGTTCTACAAGATATGAGATGGTTTCGGGAAAATACCCTTCCAGTTTGATTGCATCTGCTCCAGCTTCGACGAAACGTTGTGCATTTTCCAGTGCGATTTCTTTGTCAGCGTATGAATGGATTGGCATATCTCCCACAATTGGAATGTTTCCGGCTCCTTTTGATACAGCTTCCACATGATACAGCATCTGCTCCATGGTCACGTTTTTGGTTGTGGAATCTCCCTGAAAAACCATGCCGAGACTATCTCCAACCAAAATGATATCAACACCAACGGTAGAGAATATCTTTGCCATCTGGTAATCATAGCAAGTAAGCATGACCAGCTTTTTCATATTTTTGAGGTTTTGGATATCATTAATCTTATGCGCTCGCGTTGCAGAAATATTAGAACTAACCATAGTTTCCTTAATTTCTAAATCCTAATTTCTAATGACAAATTAATGTCAAATTTCAAATGTCTAATATTCATTTTTGTCTTGATTTTATAATGATTGAAGAGAATATCAGGTTGAATTCATGAGTTTCTTTCCAAAGTTCTTTTACCTCATCTCTACATTCGGGTGCTGCCTTTGAGATCATTCTCAACCAGTGTTTCGTTTCTTTTGATTCCTTTTTGCAGATGCCTATCTTATGCTCGAAATCTTTCTTTGATTCTGCACAATCGGCTTCGGAATAATTTGCTCCAACACTGGTTCCGGTTTTAACAAGTTGAGTAATGAGCGGGAGAGTTATAGGACTTTGAGGAATAGTCTTTGCAAATTGGATAATACCTTCACCAAATTTTGCAGTCCTTTCATCCAGATCGAATTTATTATTTTTGTTCATTTGTCATTTGGATTTTCATCAGAAATTAGGATTTTGTCATTCTCTTAGTATCCATATTTTTCTAAGAATTTGATCGAGTCGTAGAGAAATTCATTATAAGGAACTGCAATCTTGTGTTTTTTTGCTATACGTATAATGGCACCGGTAATGTAGTCCAGTTCTGTCTTTTTGCCTTTTTTCACATCCTGGTACATGGAGGAATAATTTTTATATTGTTTGAGCCGGCTTATGGTTCTGATAACTTTGTCTCGCGGAACAGGATAGCCTTCTTTTTCTGCAACTTCAAGCACTTCATCGATCACTTTTTCCACAAGACCTCTTATTTCAGGTTTTGAAAGCATAAGTGAACGAACCTGCAGCAAGGTTGTGAGAGGATTCACAAAAGCATTGATAGCGAGCTTGAGCCATTCTTGCTGCTTGATATCATCAGAGATGCTCGTGTCAAATGTACTGTTAGAAAATATCTCATAAACTTTTTCGGCGGATTTTGAATTTTCAAGCACAACTTTTCCCCATGAAGTCCGAACCTCACCGGGACGTACGATCTCTGCACCAATACCTGTCACTGCACGGATAATCTCGTTCGGAAGAATATTTTTCACTTCCTCTTTTATCCCAATCCCATTTTGAATGAGCATGAAAACAGTGTCATCTTTCACAATGTTTTTAAGGTCTTCAAACACGATTTTGACATCATATGCTTTTGTGGTAACGATCACAAGAGAATTCGCTGGAATCTTTTTTAATTCCCTTGTAGTGAGCACCTTACTCAAAACGGTTTGAAAGCCGGATAAAAGAATCCCATTTTTTTGTATGACTTTAAAATGGTCCTTGTGATGATGTTCCTTTTTCCCGACAAGTGTCACATCATACTCGCGTGAGATCACGGCTGCCAGGTAGGTGCCGATAGCACCTGCTCCGATTATAAAGATATTCATGATAGCTCCTTTAATCGCTGCAAGATAAAATGTAAAGCTGCTTGTAGATTTTTCTTATTATCAAAATTTGTAAGTATTTCCCGTAGTTTCTTTTGAGGATAATTCTTCATCTCTTTTATCATTTGAGTCATGAGGGGAACGGTTCTGACAATATTGTCCACGATCGTTATCTGGGCTTTCTGAGCGGTACGCGAGAGGGGATTTAGATCAACTGTGATGACTTTTTTCCCGGATGCTACCAGCGCTTCTGTTCGGTCGCCATCTTCGAGAGGTACAAATACTACATCTGCAATAAAGATACCTCTTTTTGAGACGATTCTTCGTTTACTCTGCAATTCTTCAATCTGCACAGTTTCATCATTTCCTAAGCCAAGAACTTTTTGAGCACCATGTTCTTGCATGTGTTTCAGCAAAGCATCCTCGCGTTCTTTTGTTCTATAAAAAAGGTTTATTTCAAGGGGTGCTTCAGCAACTTTACCTAACTCAATGATTTCATCAGGACAGAGTGATGCCACATTGCCATTGAGAGAGAGTACTGGATGTTGTGCGAGGAGCAACATTACACAAGCTGTTTCAGTTGCGTTTTCTGCAAAGATTTGTGTTTTTTCACCAATGAGATAATCGAAGCATTCACCTCTGCCGTGGGCTATCAGACCGGCTTTTGCAACGAGTCCTTTGTCAAAGCCATCAATAAGCTTCTCGCGAATTCGCAGTGATTGTGCTCTTGGATGGGAATCGGGGACTTCAATTAACATGTGGACCTCCTGTGCTGATGTCTGAAATAAAGACCTCACCATAGTCTTGAAGGGTGTCTCTCAATTCTTTGGCTTTTCTCTCTGTCTGAATGCTAAAGACACTTTCACCAAACAAGGGCATGCTGAAGAGAAATCCATTTTGTTCCATTTTTTTTATAATATTGGAGATAGGTTTTGTTGCAACCTCGATCCTTTTTACAAACCATTGAGAGAGTTCGAGAAAGCGTTCAACAGTAGGATCCTTGAGCAGGTCATTAATACAACTCTTGCCAAATTTATGTACTTTTTCCATCAAATTTTTATCAGAAAGTGCTTCTTTGGTTTGATATGGTCCGAAATACAGGACAATCACTTTATACTTTTTTTCGAGTGGGATAGTTTCCACTTTTCCAATACCCGGTCCGCCAAATGCAACCCGTATTTCCAATCCTCCAGCAATTTCAGCCATAACTGTGCCCAGTCCCCCTTTGTTTTCTACATCAGCAATGTGAGCAAGCTGAAAGTAGTCTTCATCAGAGATATTAATATTAAAAGCTTTTTTCAAGGCAAGTGCCAAACTCAATGCACCGCTTCCGCTAGTGCCAAATCCTGCACTAAGGGGCATTTCCATTGTATGATTAACGTTAATTATATAGTTGTCTTCGATATATTTATCAAAAAACTTATTCACAAGCCAATGTGATAGTTCTGTATCCGATCTTTTACCATTTATGAAAACAGATACTTCATTTTGGGAAGATGGAGTCGTTTCGATGTTTGTTGTCGTTCCTCGTGCAAGATTCACGCCTGCGCCAAGAGAACTGCTCTTCATCGGGTCTTGATCCATTTTAGAGTAGAAAAATCCGGTGATATGATTCGGAGCCCAGGCAGAAGTAATATTCGTATTAAGCATCGCTGCTGGTTTCTGTTTCTTTCACAAAATTGGAAGTGATATTCTTTAATTCAGCAAGCTTGTTTCTCAGACGCTTTAATGCTCTTCTGTTTTCATAACTTTTCATGTCGATCTGAACATTTTCCTTCATAGAAATATCCTCGACATTTCGCAGCGCTTTTTTTGCACCTTTTATCTTGAATTTCTTCTCATATAAGAGGTATTGGATTTTTTTGAGAAGTTGAATGTCCTTTTGTGTATATCGTCTGTTCGAACCTTCCTTGCGCTTCGGATTAAGCTGGGGGAACTGAGTCTCCCAGAATCTGAGTACATGAGGTTTGACATCCAGAATATTACACACTTCGCGCATTGTGTAGTAGTACTTTGTTTTTTGTAGTGTGATGCTTTTAATAGTCATTTTGCCCTTTTTATTACAAATAATGGTAAAATTATTGAAATTATTATTATTACAAAACTGAACCAAAAACAAAGAGGTGCGAAAAGGTATCCGAAATTCACAAATACGGTTTTCCTGTTCGATTCCTTCACTTTCAGTGTGCTCGTAATGTTTATTTTTTCGTATACATCAGTTTTGATAACAGTTTGTCCCTTAGGATTTATAATGTAGGATATGCCTGTATTTGCTGCGCGGATCAGAGGAAGCCTGGTCTCGACAGCGCGGATCTTCGTGTTATTTGCATGCTCATGAGGAAGTACAGTTTGTTTGAACCATGCATCGTTCGTAATAACTACAAGTACATTTGATCCGATCTTTGCATATTTTCGTGATAGCTCTGGGAATACTCCTTCAAAACATATCATGAGAGAGAAATTCAAATCATCTATCTTATAAAGCGGATACGTTGTTCCGAACTCAAAATTCGCCTGACCGAATTGGAGTTTTTCAAGAATAGGAAATGTGCTTAATAGAGGGATTCTCTCACCAAATGGTACAAGACGGATCTTATTATATTTTTCGTGGAAAATACCTGCTGTGTCTATCATAGTAGCGCTGTTGTAAAATTTATATTTTGGGCGATTTTTTACCATTTCAACAGCATAATCAGGGAATCCAGCGAGCACATATATTTTGTTTTCTAATGCATAATTTTGGAGCCGTTTCCTATATTTTGGCTCATGCAGAATGTAGGTGGGAATTGCAGATTCGGGCAGTATCACGACATCTACATCATTTACTTGTGCCAGGATACGCACCTGATTTTCATATTCATCGATCGTCGGAACAAGATTATCCGGTTTCCACTTGTCCTCCTGCATGACATTAAGCTGTACAATCCCGATTTTCAGATCAGAACTTTTCAGTTTGATCGTCTTATCCCTGTAGATTCCGTATCCGATCCAAAGTACAAAAATAATAAGGATAACGAGCAATTGTTTGGATTTGCCTGTAAGAGCTTTGAAAAGCAATACATTAATGATAATAACGAGAAGGGATAATCCATAAATGCCGAGTATGTCAGCAGCTTGGACAAGAAGATAGTATTTTGAAAGAGAATATCCCACATTCAACCATGGAAAGTTCAGAGAACCGAGCGTCATCACATATTCGAAACCCACCCATATCAGAGGGAATATCCAAAGGAAAATCTTTGAAAAGCTTTCATTTACTTTGCGTAGGAACACAGAGAGTATTGCAAAGTATAAAGGAAATGCAATGATGAGTCCGATGAATGCGATCAATTTAACATTAAACACTCCATATAAAGTGATCAAAGTGACGAAAAGTCCAAAAAGAAATCCAAAAAGAAATGCCTGTTTAGGTGTTGCTTTGATGATGAAATAGAGATAGGGTACAAATGCAAAAAAACAGAGAAATCCAAGTCCTATATCGATGAATGAAAGTCCAAATAACAAACCGGACAAAAGAACAAGAATAAAATTTTTCATACGCACTTTTTATTAAAAATAATATTTTTTACAATTCGTATTCGGCAGTATAATATTTGTAAAGTAATTCTTAAGAAAAAAAGTTTATATGGCTAATTGACAATCAGTTGGAGCACATGAAGTTTGTTGCCTTCGAGCACACCAATCGATGAATGAAAAGCAATGATCGCTGTTGGTTTGGTTACGTTTATGACATCAGCAACCTTACCCAGAGGGCGCGGTTCAAAAGACATTCTTCGCGCAACATAGAGCGTAGTCTCATTATCCAGATAATAATAAAAATTTTTAGTGGAAGTGATGTCTACAAGCGCATTCGATGGTGTGACCTCATGAAGCAAGCCCCCAAAACTATCAAAACAAAAAATTGTATTTGCACCTGCATCAGCAATGTAGTTCACTTCGAGGGTTGTACAAATCTTCTGTGGATGGTCGAGATAGAATTTGCCGAATTTGAAACGTATATCGTTCTTTTTGGTAAAGCAGAAAACCTGATTTGCAAAGCTGTCATATATAAGGAGTTCACCCGTATCCTGAACAGCAATAAGTTCAGGCTCGGTCATTTCCATTGGAGTGAAAGAGTTCACGAACTGTCCGAAATCATCAAACTGGACAACTACATTTGCCACATCATCGACCACAAAAATATTTCCGAAACTGTCCACAGCGAAATCCGATATATGTACGAACTGTCCTTGATCAAACCCAAACTCACCAATACGCTGGAGGATTTTGCCCTTTTCATCAATGCGATAGAGTACATTTTTAAGTTTATCGAGCACGATAAAGGAATTCGTAAAGATGCAAAAACGAATTTTTTTTGGTTGAAACGGAAGTATTATTGTAGCATTTTGTACGAATCCACTCGGAATAGGTTTTGTGTCGGAAATCGTCATGCCCGAACATGATATCATATAAACGATCAAAATAGAGAGAAGTACATTTCGAATCAAATGTAGTATCATGTTATTGCGATGGACGAATGTCTTTTAATTTGCCCTGTATTTTGGAAATATTCTGCCAATTATTTTCTTCGAGGGAATATGCAATATCAATGCGTGAGCCCTTTTTCAGGAATGGGACGAGATCACCCATATTGAATCCGATGAGATCAAGGGTTTTCTCATTCTGCATCGCTTTTATCTTCAGGTGGTTCATACCAACGGTATAGGGATAACCAACGACCATGACACTTGAACTCATAAAGATAGGATTCATATTTTTTGGTCCGAAGGGTGCGAACATTTTTAGCCATTTTATCAACTCATCATCTATTTGCTGGAGATTAAGTTCGTCAACCACGCTGACCTGGGGTTGGATTTCTTGTTCTGAAAGAACTTCTCGAGCATATTCATTGAGCTTCTCATCGAGTATATCAATATATTCAGGTAAGATAGTAAGTCCGGCTGCGTATTTATGACCCCCAAAACTGATGAGATAGTCCTCAAAATGGGTGAGACAGTCAAAGATATTGAAATTATGAATACTTCGTCCTGAACCACTCCCTTCTCCTTCTGAAAGAGTTATCAGAATAGTTGGACGGTTATATTTTTCCACAATTTTAGAAGCGACGATACCGATGACGCCCGGATGCCAGTCTTCTGCAGCAAGGGTTATAAAGTAGGTATTATTCATGTCGGGATATTTTGCTTCGATCATGTCACAGGCAGTCTTGAATGTGTCCTGGTCGATTTTCTGGCGTTTAAAATTCTCTGAATCAATAGAGAGAGCGAGTTCTTTAGCATGCTCCGGAGTCGTGGCAGTCATAAGTTCTACCGCTCTATCAGCGCTTCCCATTCTGCCTGCTGCGTTGATGCGTGGCGCTAATTTGAATACAATATCACTGGATTTAAGCACAACTTTTTTAAGACCGGATAAATTGAGCAGATAATTGATGCCCATATTTTGTCTCTTCTCAAGGCGATCAATTCCAAGCCGCGCAATGATCCGGTTCTCGCCTGTAAGAGGAACAATGTCTGCAATCGTACCCAACCCAGCAAGGTCGCAATATCCTTCGACCGCTTCATAACCATCTTTACCTAATTTGATAAAGATTGCGGTAAGCACTTTCAATGCGATGCCTGCACCGGAAAGCTCGGAATAGGGGTATGTGGAATCATTTAATTTTGGATCGATTATCGCGTAGGCATCTGGTATCACTTCCTTTGGCGTATGATGGTCCGTCACAATTACATCGATGCCATAGGTGTTCAGGTCGGCAATCTCATCAACTGCATTGATACCGCAATCCACAGTGATGATAAGTTGTGCCTGCATGGATTCGATTGCCTTATTGCCAGTAAGTGATAGCCCGTAACCCTCGATCATCCTGTTAGGAATGTAAAAATCTACATTTGCACCAAGTTCACGCAGACCCATGAGTAGGATCGATGTTGCAGTGGTGCCGTCCACATCATAATCTCCATAAATGACGATCTTTTATTTACGCTCAACAGCCCGGATAATTCTTTCAACAACTTTATCCATATCCTTAAAAAGGAAGGGATCATGCAGATCTTCTATTGAAGGGTGAAAAAAGATTTCGGCTTTTACCGGGGTGTCTATTCCATGCAGCACGAGTAATTTCGCAATAACTGGAGGGCAAGTGAGCTTTGTAGAAAGCTCATCCAGCACCTGTTGATCAACGAAGGTTTCTTCTTTGATCCATTTTTTTCTCATCGATTCTCCAAACCAAATATGCGGAAGATAATAATAAGCCGAATTCTGTTTCCCGAAGTACAAGTTCGAGACGACGAT
This sequence comes from Candidatus Cloacimonadota bacterium, assembly GCA_021160355.1. GTDB lineage: Bacteria > Cloacimonadota > Cloacimonadia > JGIOTU-2 > JGIOTU-2 > Celaenobacter. The sequence goes on along the minus strand of JAGHCS010000045.1, from coordinate 531 downwards.
CATTTATCTTTCTCAGACTTCACAGCATTCTTCCGAAGAAGAACTCACAGTCCTTTCTGTGACTGAGTTTAGCGGTTTACCCAAGAGTATGACGAATGGAGCTATTCGTATCCGCCGGTTGGCGGATTCCTCTTCTATTTGACCTTGCACCAATAAGGTTTACCGAGCTACCGATGTCACCACCGGCACTGGTGGTCTCTTACACCACCTTTTCACCCTTGTCCCGACGAGTCGGGACGGTTTCTTTTCTGTGGCACTTTCTTTCCATCGCTGGAACTACGCGTTACGTAGTATTGTGCTCCTGGTGTTCGGACTTTCCTTCTCCCGAATCGGGAGGCGATCGTCTAATTATCTTCAGCACTATTCAGGTGCAATTAATATTCTTGAGCAATTTTCGCAGGTAATGATCCTGTCATTATTGGAAACTTCTACCATGATCTGCGGACGGACGCGGAAATGACAGCCGGTGCACGTGCCATTACTTAAGGTCACGACAGCTTTTCCTTGTCCATGCTGGATAAGTCGTTGATA
>JAGHCS010000052.1 GCA_021160355.1 Candidatus Cloacimonadota bacterium | reverse complement strand
GGATAAGAGGATATTTCTTATGTAAACGATGCCATTAATTTGGTGGATTTATAACAAATAAAATTCACATTATGTAATGTAGAATATATATGTAATGTAGAATATAATAAAACGAGCCTGGGATATAGCAAGTTCAACTTTATGATTTACTAGAATTTGTCTTGACAAAAATTCTAAACTAAAAACTTATGTATAATCCTCATTTCATTCAAAAAAAGGGATATTGGACTATTCCTTTACCTCTTTTATTTATCTATAAACGAACTTTAATTTTGTTTATAAGCCTCTTTGTATGCCTTATCCATTTTCGTGCGTTCTACATAGCTTAAATTAAGTTTAATGAAGTAATTTTGAGGTGATACCACCCACCTTCAGGGGGATAGGTATTTATTTAACAATATAGTCCACACATAACTTTTGTGAACAATTCCCTGTGCATTGAATAATATTTCGTAATATTAAGAGACTTGTTGAACGATGATTTATCCAAGCAAACAATTATATGTTGGTTATGAGACATATGAACTGCTTATATGGTTAAATTCCTCCAGCTTGCCACTATAATCTAGCATCACATAGATAAAAGCTCACATTCAAATACTGCGTACTAGACAATGGCTTTGACAAAGCTATGAACTTTTTCTTTGTGCCCCTGTGCCTTAATTTCTTTATCGGTCAGGGAGAGCGACACGACAGGGTCCCTGCCACAGAGTTGAGCTATGTCATGTAAAACCTTTTCAGCACCTGAGCTTCCCATGGTACAGAAGAAAGCAACACTTTTGAACTGATCACGATGCTCTGCGACGTAGGTGCGGAGCGGAGTTGATATGTTTTTAGCCCACACAGGTGTACCTAGAATAACCAAATCGTATTGTGTGGGGTCTGTTATCATCTCCTTAATAGCAGGCAGTTTCTTTTTTCGGGCTTCAAATATTGACCGGATAAAGCCAAAGAACCCTTTTCTACTCCTTATGTCTTGAATTTCCTCAGTATCGCAGTTGCACGCCTTGACGATCTCTTCAGCAATCTTGCGTGTAAAGCCTGTACGGGAATAGAAAATTACCAATATCTTCTTCACAGCCTTTCTCCTATCTCAGTCTTGTTAGGACCACAGACAGTTACAGTCTAACTTTATAGGGTGTATCTGGAGTTGAGACAAATTTATCCCTCTCTGAGGGATTTATTCCCATCTTTGAATTACACTCATTTTTCATAATTACTTCAAACTTGTTATAAATACTTTTGCTCTTAATTACGGATACACTCAGTATTTTATTTTTCTAGGTTAACATAATACTGATAGCTATTTATCTGTCAACCCTATTTAGATATAAACAAACTTATACTTAATTATTATATTCATTATTTTTAATCTAAATGAATTACAATCATCTTTTTAATCTTATTGAAATTTTCATTTTTAAATTGATAGAAGTAAATACCCGTTGAAAAGTCAGATACATCTAATTCTGCTTTACCATGATTACCTTCAACTGTTCTTATCAATTCTCCACGAAGATTGAATATCTTTATTGTGGCGTTTTGGTTCATATTATCTTTTATTTTATATTGAATTACAGTTGAATTATAAACTGGATTAGGATAATTTTGATGCAATTTAATTCCATTTAGAAAGGTTCCAGTATCTTCATCAGTACAGTAAGGATCGGAAAGACTTATAAAATCAGCATATACAGGCAAATGGTCTGAAGCATAATATAAAGCATTTGCTACATTCTGTGAAACTACACCATTTACACTATCATTTATTGACATATTCAAATGATTACAATCATTACCAAATGCTTTATAACTACTGTCCACATAATCTATTCTAGCACTGTCATTTATTCCATAAGAAACAAGAATAAAGTCAAATCTATCGTCTAAACCACCTGAAGCACCTCCTCCAAATTGTGTAGTTCTTGTAGATTGTGTATGCACCTGAGCATAATCTTTATTATCATGCCAATAACCAACTTCACCAATAAGGTCTTCTGCTCTTCCAATATTATTGTCTTCATCAGCAATAAACTTTTGATAACCGGGTTCATTACTATAATAGAAATTCATATCACCAATTATGATAAATTCTGTTCCTTCTGGAAGATTATTTAATCTGTTTCTTAATATTGTAACTTCTGCAAGTCGTTTATTTCTATTTGTTGAACCCTGTCCAGCCTTTAAATGACAACTATAAAATCTTATCTCATCTCCACCAATATTCACAACATATTCAGATATATCTCTTAAAGCAGTATGGATTGTATCCTGTGAAATAAAAGTTACTATTGAAGTGCGATAATAAAACATATTGTCAGTATCATAACCATTAATGAACTCAGCTCCAGCATATTCTTGTCCATTTGAATTTAATGAATCCAGCATCAACTCTGCACCCTCTTCGTTAATCATCTCCTGCATAATAATAATATCTGGATTAATAGCATCCAACACAGTTTGAAAGTATTGAATTCTATCTATACCAGTTGTCTCTGAAAAGTTTAATACATTATAGGTTAGAACTCTGAAATTTACATTAGCAAGAAGTAATGTTGGAAGAAATAGAACAAATAGAACAATAAGAAGAAAGAAAAATTTGGGTTTTTTCATACTGTCTTTTCTATCTTATACCTTATTAATCCTTATATTCAATCGATTCTCCATGGCTATTTATGCAGTTGCCCACAAATGGGACATTCATAAACTGTAGTTCCGTTTATTTTTGTCTTTATGAGTGTTGCTGTGCAAATTTGGCAGGATAAATTTTCTGATGTTTAATTATTTAATACTTTCTTAATTCTTATATCAACTTTTTTATATTCTTTGTCTACTTTCCATAGTTCATCTCGAATTCGTTGTCGAAGTTCAATAGCTGGTTTAATACAATACTTCATAAATTCATCTTTAGTTACATTAAGATCAGGGAAAAGTAACTTAAAATAAGCTGTTGCGGTTCTAGTTATAGCTTTCTTGTCACGCAAATCGTCACAGCCTATTAAATTCATATTTACATTTACATAGTCCCTGTATCTTAAATCCCTTCTTAAATCATGCAACACTTCAGCAAAAACATCACCTTTGAATCCCAAATATACAGAGGGAGTATCTTGGGTTACACGAGGTAAATACCAACCTGGTATTATGCCATGTAATCTATCAATAAATGCTGTCTCTTGTAAAAAATTAGGAAATTCTCTGAAAATTCCTCGGTCCAGATGGATAGGAAGAAGGTTTTCATCAAGGGTGATGTTTGCCAACATTACAAATCCCGATTCTGCACTTGCTTCTGTTTTTCCCCTACTGAACTTTCCAGATTCCAGGTAAACTTTGAGCATCGCAATGAGTTCGCCTGCACTGTCACCTTTTACACTTTGTACTTCATCTAATACCACAGTATCATACCTAGTTACCAACCCAGGCTCATGAGTACTATTATTGTGAAATAACACTGCAGGGGTTACTTTGCCTCCACCAATCACTCGTGCATATCTGGAAAGATGGTCAAAGACAAATGATTTACCTGTGCCTTTTGGAGCTAACTCTACTAAATTAACCCTAGGCTCAATGAGAGGAAGCATCCGAGTTAAAAGCAGCATTTTTTGTTGTTCATTATTAGCTGTAGGGCTAAACCCCATACTTGAGACTAGTAAGTCAATCCATTGTCCAGTACTAAAATATTTTCGACACTCAATAAAATAATCTAAGTCTACTTTGGCAATTTGGAATGGTTTAAAGTCACGCATCCAGACCTGTCCCTTTCCTTTGTCTATGTTAGGTGGGACATAAAATAGTTCCCCAACTCCCCAAACACCACTTGTGAGAAGAAGTTCATTCTCTTCCACAATATGTTCAGTAACATATGCATCTTTAATATCAAAAAATGGAATATTCAAATGCCTTTGTCCTGTCTTGAGATTAACAGAGACGGTATAATGATCGAGAAGATTTACAGGTTCTTGGTTTAGTAGACGATTTTTCCATTCTTCTTTCTGTCCTTTACTGGGAAGATATTTTGCTATAAAATTTGCTATATTGTTGCGAACCTCACCTGTTAACTCTTCTTGATCTTGCATATAATAGGATAGTATCCACTCACCTACATAGGCTGGAATTGCTCTACCGCCGTATCCTGCTTGGTGGAATAACCCTTTATTTATAACAATCTCTCCATAATAATCTTTTGCCTTTTGTTCAAAAGGAAGCATAACTTTCCCTCCTGATTAAAAAAGTTCTTCCAACTCCGTCTTTTCCCGAACCATCGATTTCATCACGATGGCAGGCTCGACATCCTGAATATAATCCTTGCCTAAGAATTGATAACGAATTCGCATTAAAAGATAATTTGTTTCCTTCTTGTTCGGGCTTTTCTTAAATCGTGCTGGTATTTCTACTTGAACTCTGCCTTTTGGTTCTACCCGTATAACTTTAGGGGACTGGCATTCTATATTGCTATTTCGTATGTCAATAACAATATCAACCATTTCATATTCGTTTGTGTTTCCAATATCTAACTTGATAGTAGATTTCACTGAATAACGAAAAGTATTCTGG
>JAGHCS010000168.1 GCA_021160355.1 Candidatus Cloacimonadota bacterium | reverse complement strand
GTTCCGCACGCAATACATTTATCATAATCAACCTTTATATTTGTGATGCTTATCTTTTCAGCGATCCATCCGATAAGCCCGAATGGGCAAAAAAAGTGACACCATGGGCGATATACGACCAATGACAGGCTGAACATGATCGCTGCAAAAACAATCCCGATAATGCCGAGAACAGATGGCTTGAATATCTTAAAGAGGTCGACTGGTTCGATAATATCAAAAGCCCATATCAATGCAATGGCAACAAACACAACAAAGAATATTATACGAACGGTGTTTGTAATAATGAAAGGAATTTTGATCTTTGCAATGACTGGCTTTCCCTCTGCATTCTTGTTTATTCTGAAAATTAGATCCTGCAACGTCCCGAGCTGGCAACCCCAGGAGCAGATAAATTTGTTTGCAAGGATAACCATGATCAGCATGACTACAAACGCAACAATTCTTGGTGGGAAGAGCACATGATATGCACCAAAGAGTGCGAAGTTATCTTTGATCGTACCCATGGGCGAAGGATCGGCGCTGAGCATGACGCCGAATATCATAACCGCGATAAAATAGAACCAGCTCCTATTTGCGGTACTCACTTTTTTCTTTTTCATCATCACAAACATAAATATCAGGAATGAAAACCAGAGTCCGAATTTTACCACGATCTTTACCCAGTTCTTTGATGCATCTTCAGACTGCAATGCCATGGATTTCTGTATCTTTGATGCTGCCTGCTCAACTGTAAGATCGAAATCAGCCAGTTTCTTCTTCATCTCTTCTTTTGACCGAAGTCCGAATGCAATTTTGAGAACGATATTTTCAAGCTTATTTGCTTTCCCGATCTCTGCGATGGTCATGTTCTCATTAATCACAAGATCGACCGGTGCATCTATCTTCTCTGCTTTACCTGACCACAATCGCACTGAGATGATCGAGCCAACTAATACAATGAGTATGATTAGTAAGAAACGTAATCCAAGATTTATCTTTTCTTGCATAGTGCTTCTCCTGCCATGGATTATTTTATTATATTTTTTTATAAAATTCTACTGTGGTCTGCATTGTTTCCTTGAATTGTTGTAGTCGTACAGATCAATTTAGGCATTCTTTTTTGTTAACTTTTCTTCGAGGACAATATTCCTTTGTGAAAGTTGATCCAGTATATAACGATAGCATTTCTCACTCTGTCCGATATATTCTGGAGGGCAAATACCCCTTTGGGTAAATTGTCCTGATAAAAGCAGTCGTGCAACAGCTGTGCAAGTATATCCAGTCGTTCGTGCCATGGAAGTAGTGCCTGTTTTTTTATCATACGAATCGAGCAGATCATAGGTGAACGTAAAATTCGATGTGCCCTTTCTCCCATCTATGATAACTCTCATAAATGTTATATCCTCTTCGCCTTTATCGAACTGCCAGTTTTTGAAAAGTAGTCTGGATGTGAGATCGATCGGTTTTATATTCTTGCCTTTGACTTCTATTTCTTTATAACCAAGAAAGCCATTATCACGAAGCATTTGCATGATCGCTGCGTGTCCCGGGTAGCGGAGTGTTTTCTCTTTCATAAAGGGAACATTAATAGTTTTGAGCAACGAGCGGAGTCCATCCGTATTAAACGCCTCCAAGGTTCCCACTCCCGGCACATCGATATGTTCAATATCAGAAAGCGCCGGTTTGACAACCGCTTCTCCAAATTCGATAAAGCGTGCAGGTCTGATATATTCTTCCAGCACATCAATCGGGGAAAATCCTGCCTTGTACTGAAAGGGCATTGTACGCACTTTTGGCAGCCCGCCCACATAACACTCATATCGTGTAATATCATCCATCTGCGCATTTTGATACCCAAGTATAATATTACAGAGTCCGGGTGCAACTCCGCAGTCTATCACTGCTGTCACACCATGCTCTTTTGCAAACTGATCGAGCTGGAATGGCTCTTCTGGGAAAAAGGCAATATCAACAACATTTGTTCCAGTTTTGATTATCTTCAGGAGTGTTTCAAATCCCATGAATCCGGGCACTGCAGAAATTGCACAATCAATTCCTTTCAATAAACTCGTGAAATCCTCTTCTCTTAAAAGGTCAACTTGCTGAGTCTTCACATTCTCTGCATTCTCAAACTTTTTAAGTTTACCGAGGTCATTATCAAAAACATCTATCTGATATTCATGATCTCGTGCCAGGTCTTCCACTATGGCGTGTCCGACAAGTCCTGCTCCTAACACTGCGATTTTCTTATTCATCATACCTCTTTCTATTCAATGGGCTCGCTTATGAGCTTTATAAAAAGATGCACCCAAATTTTCATGTGAGAATTTATAACTTTTCCAAAACGCTTTTTTCGATTTTGTCAGCCAGTTCGACTGATTGCTTGAGAATGTTCTCTGCTTCTTTGCGGATCTTCATTTTGAATTCTTCATCTTTGACGCCGGGCAGGTTGATAAGCACATTGAAGTACGCACTTTTCAAGCCGGTGAGCGCAGTTATTGCGGAAACTCCTGCATCTGAAAGAGCATTTTGATTGCCATATTTTGCAGCAGTATCAGCCAGCACGACGACTTCCCAACACAGCTTCATTGTATGAAGCGGAACTTGGGTTGCATCTTTTATCGCTTCTTGCACTGCTTTGGTTCTTGTCTTTTTTTCGTCATCGGTCTTTTTGGGAAGTTTCATGGCAGCCATATAATTATTGAATGCTTCTGTATCTTTGTCGATTGCTTCAATAAGCTTCTTTTTCATCTGCTGTGCTTCCCATGCCATTGTGAGCATTCTCGCCTCATTCTCTTTATAGGCAATTCTCTCTTCGCTGTTCTTGAATTTGTATTTACCGGTTGTCAGATTTCCGACCATCGATGTCAAACCCGCGGCAAGACTTCCACATAATGCCGCAACACTTCCTCCGCCGGGGGCAGGTGAATCCGATGCGAGTTCATCAACAAAATCTTTTACCGTAAGATTAACCAGCAAGTCCTGTTTTGCAATTTTGTACTCGATAATTTTTTCTTGAGGATCAAACTTTGAGATGTCGTTCAAGCCGAGTGACACTATCGCAGTATGGACAAGCTCTTTATCAGACACCGCATAGGATGAACCCTGTTTTTCGAGGAAATATCTGCCGGCATTCAGCATCGCCTCGAGTGGGATCAATCCGACAAGTTCGCTGCCTGTGACGACCAAACCGTTTTCCATTGCGATCTCGCGCACTTTATCAAATACAAGATGTGGTGGTGCAATTTTATAATTCGTAAGATTGATCGATATCTGTGCCTGCCCGTACTCGGGAATATACCAGCCGATTGCCTTTACATTATCAAAAAAACCAGGAATGATCACAAGGTTTCCTTCGCTATCTTTCACGGGTTGATAGTTTTCATCACGCATACGACGACCTTTTTCGCGGATCGTGAGTGCGATCTCTTTTGCTTTTTGGGTATCCCTTGTATTCAAATCTATGTTGTAGGCAATAAGAAATTCACGAGCGCCTGTCACAAGACCACCTGCGCTTACATGACATTTTGCGGGACCGAAATCCGGTTTCCAATGTGGGTCTTCCAGTTTTTTTGCCAGACCTTCGAATTCACCTTTACGGATGTTTGCAAGGTTTTGTCTCTCTGGCGTTGATGCAGAATGCTCATAAAGGAATACGGGAATTTCCAATTCATCTCCGACACGTTTCGCAAGTTTTTTAGAAATTTCAACGCAGTCTTCTGTTGTCACACCTGCAACAGGAACAAAAGGACACACGTCAGTTGCACCCATGCGCGGATGTGCACCGGAATGCTGCCTCATATCAATTATCTCGGATGCCTTCTTTATTGCTTTGAATGCCGCTTCTTCCACACCTTCAGGAGTTCCCACAAAAGTAACGACTGTTCTGTTCGTGTCTTTGCCGGGATCCACATCGAGAAGAACAACTCCATCGACTTCCTCGATTTGGTCGGTAATCTGTTTTATAATTGTTAGATCTCGGCCTTCACTAAAATTCGGAACACATTCAACAATTTTCATATTTTATATACTCCTTAAATATTCTGTTTATTTACCGCTCGAACCCGGCTTTGTAATGGGAATGTCCTCTTTACATAATGGGCACTCATCCGGTTCATACGCTTCGATCTTCAAAGTCAATAAGGGAATTATCGGCACACCAAAATCAATCGTATCTCCGCTCCTGTCAACCACAAGTCCCACACCAACAATGTCAGCATCTCTTTTTTTAATACAATCTATCACCTCAAAAACGCTTCCGCCCGTGGTGGTTACATCTTCGATGATGAGCACTTTTTCATTTGGCTGAAGATCAAACCCGCTGCGGATCGTCATTTTACCGTCTTTTCTTTGAGTGAACACAAATCTCTTACTCATTTGCTTGGCGACCTCATACCCGAGGACAATCGCTCCAAGAGCGGGACTTACTACAACATCAAAATCAAGATGAGCACATTTTGCAGCAAATGCTTTCCCGATCTGTACAACATCTTCCGGGTATTGGATGAGTTTTATTTTTTCAACATAATATTTACTGTGCTTGCCAGAGGTCAGCTTGAAATGACCTTCCAAAAATGCACCTGAATCAACTAAAAGTTTCTCTATCGCTTTCTTGCTCATATAAAATATTTCCTTCTTGATCATCACAGCATTATATCGGAATTCAATTTTCTTGACGCTCCGAAGCGTGTATCTGATTTTCTCACTCGTGCTGAAGTGGCGGAAGTGGTAGACGCGCTAGGTTCAGGACCTAGTGTCCATTAGGATGTAGGGGTTCGAGTCCCCTCTTCAGCACCAATAATTTATG
>JAGHCS010000242.1 GCA_021160355.1 Candidatus Cloacimonadota bacterium | reverse complement strand
TAAAAAATCATTATATTAATTTCGAATTTTTTGTACATTTCGTGGTTGATATTTTGTCTTCAATAAGTTTCATCTTCTATGACTCCATCTGTCGCGATTGCGACCTCTTCCGCCCTGGTAATACATATTTAAATTTTCAAGGTCATCTTCATCGCATTCGGGACATTTTATTGGAACTTGTTGTGAGTAGTTGGACAGAGTGCCGCAGCTTCTGCAGCGTACCATGTGATGCATGAATTGGAAGTCACCGCCACCTATTGAGATCTCTTTACCTTCTATTATGCCGGATGCGATCTTTTTGCGTGCCTGTTCGATGAGACGGGTAAAGGTTGGTCGGGAAATTCCCATTTTTTCTGCAGCATCTTTGTGCTCGAGTCCTTCATAATCAGCAAGACGGAGTGCTTCGTATTCGTCAACGGAAAGATCGACTACGTCCAGCAAACGTGCGGGTATTCCCACAGGTTTGAACCTGCTGCAAATTGGCGGCTTGCTTACGCGCCTGATCTTTCTTGGTCGTGACATTTTATTTTCCTTGTTATGAACTTATGTTCAAAACTTATGCCGACCAATCTGATTGTCAAATAAAATGAGAAATAAATAATCGAAGGCGATAATTTAGTATCGCCTTCGTATAAAAAATCTGACTAACAACTTGAATTTTCTATTTACACTCCACACTCAATAATTCTTTACCTTCGGCATCATGATACACAAACGTAACTGCTACATGTTTTTTCCTGAATAAAGCAAAATCCTTTGACGTTTTATAATGATTGAGAAGTTGTGCTTTCATGCCGTTCAGGTTTTCTTCTGTAAGTACATTCGGATCGACCTTTAACATGGTGTAGGTATAGATCATACTCGTGTCTTGTCCTGCACTCACATGATCAAGTCGGACATTTTCCGCAACGATCTTCGGGCACTCCTTTGTCATGTCGTTACACAATTCTACCAATTCTGCCTGTGTCATACTATCTTTTTTGCGCAAAAGAAAATAAATCACAACAGCGATAATAAGTACGGTTACTACAATGATTGCTATTGTCATGGTGTTCCTTTCAGAAGAATATTTTATGCTTATAATTTTTTCATAATATTTTCAGAAACTTCAGCAAATCGTTTTCCTGCTTCGGTATCAGCATTTTCACCAATAAAAGGTTTGCCTGTAGCACCGGATTGAACGACTTTTACGTCAAATGGAATTCTTCCAAGAAGGTCGATGTTAAAATCTTTAAGTGCCTTTTCTCCGCTACCTGCTTTGAAAAGCTCGATATGCTGTCCGCAGTGAGGGCACACGATCTCAGTCATGTTTTCCACGATACCGAGTACTGGAATTTCCAATTTCTTTGCAAAATTGATTGCTTTGCGTACATCGAGGTATGCAATTTCCTGTGGAGTAGAAACAATTACAACACCTGAAATTTTCTTGAGTATTTGGATAACGCTGAGGGGTTCGTCGCCGGTTCCGGGAGGACAGTCAACAATAAGGTAGTCAAGTGCGGGCCATTCAATATCTTCCATGAACTGCTTGATAAGATTTATTTTCATGGGTCCCCGCCAGATGACTGGAGCATCGGGATCTTGCAGCAATGATGCAATGGAAAGCACAACAAGATTATCTGTAACCTGGACGGGAGTAGGGGATTTCCCTTCTTGATGCATTAATTTCTTATCTTCGGTGCCGGTCATTTTTATTACTGAAGGTCCGTGTATGTCCGTATCGAGTATTCCGACCTTGCTTCCTTTATCTGCAAGCGAGTACGCGAGATTAACTGCAATAGTGCTTTTGCCAACTCCGCCCTTGCCGCTCATAACGACTATCGTGTGTTTAATACCTTTTAAATTCTTTTCGTAAAGTTCGTTCTTCTTTTCCTGTTGAATATTTTGAGCATCTGTCATTTCAATCTCCTGATTTTATTCATTTTATACATACAAGGTATGGAATAAACCGGATTGTCAAATTATAAGCGAGATTTTTTTATTATACATCATAAATTGACAGGATCGAGTCGCTATTTGGAATATATCCAGTACAAAGATAGGAGATACAATGAAAAAAATATTAGTACTTTGCTTTATTTTTCTTTGCACATATACTCTTCTCGCTGACGAACCTGCGGAAGAACAACCTCAAAAATTTACGCTTGAACAAGCACATGAAATATTTGCAATAGATTTCTTTAACAAGACTTGGGATTTTCTTGATATGCCTGAAAGGGTCTATGAAGAAAATGAGGTCATGCTCAATCTTGCACATGCATCTCTTTTGCACTGGTCGATCGTAGGCGCACCGATAAATATGCAACGCGGAGAATGGATGGTAGCACATGTGTACACAATACTGGGCAGGAAAGAACCTGCTCTTCACCATGCACAGAACTGTCTGAATATTACCGAGAAATTCGGCTTTGATGATTTTGACCTCGCCTTTGCCTATGAGGAATATGCCCGTGCTCTCGCACTCAATGATGATGACAGATGGGAAGAGTATTATGATCTTGCAAAAGGTGCAGGTGAACTGATACAAGATCAAGGAGATAGAGACTATTTCCTTCAGGTACTCGATGAAGGACCGTGGTTTGAAAAAAGATAAGATATGTGATCTAAAATAAAAATAGAAATTCAACAATGAAACTCAAAGACTTTAAACTTACACATCACGTTCAGGCAGCCGGCTGAGCTGGTAAAGTAAGTCCGGCGGACTTGAGCAAGATTATGCACGGGATCGAGTGGCAAAAAAATGCGCGTACTCTGGTAAATTTCGAAGAGAATGACGATGCAGGAGTGTATCAAGTTTCTGATGATATGGCGATTGTTCAGACTGTTGATTTTATTACGCCGGTTGTTGATGATCCCTATACATTCGGGCAGATAGCAGCAGCTAATAGTTTGAGTGATATCTTTGCAATGGGTGCCCTTGTTCAAACTGTGCTGAATCTCGTAATGTATGACTCGTGCAGCGTCACCCAGGAAATGCTCAATGATATTCTTCGTGGGGGATTGGATAAGATACAGGAAGCCGGTGGCATTGTACTGGGCGGTCATACGATCGAAGACATTGAGATGAAATATGGACTTTCTGTGACCGGGCTTGTACATCCTGCGAAATATATTCGGAATAATACGACGCAACCGAGCGACAGATTAATTCTTACAAAACCTCTTGGAATGGGAGTGATCACAACAGCATTAAAAGCGGGAAAAGCTCCTCAGAAAGCAATTGAGAAAGCAATCTTCCACATGACCTTTCTGAATAAAACCGCTTCGGAAATTGCAGTTAAGATTGGCGCACATGCTATGACCGATGTGACCGGTTTCGGACTACTCGGGCATTTGTATGAAATGACTCATGATGGAGTTGCTTTTGAGATAGACCACCAAGCGATACCGATCATTGGAGAAGCACATGCTTTAGCAGAATTGGGAATTTTTCCAGGTGGCTCTAAACGCAATATGAAGTACTATTCACAATTTGTTGAGTTCAAAAACACTTCATTATCTGAAGGAGAGAAATTGCTTTTATTCGATGCCCAAACTTCCGGCGGACTACTCATTGCAGTACCAGAAGAGAAAGCCGAAAAATTGCTTGAATTATTAAGAAAAGCTGGTCTCGAATGGTGTGTTGAAATTGGGAGAGTTCGTAAAGGCGTGGGGAAAAAAATAATCATCTTTTAATCTCATAATATACTATAGATCGTTTTCATATTCAATTATCCCCAAAACTTGACAACCTCACCCGGCACTTTGCTTTTCTCTTACTTTACGTATAGGATGTTAATTACCTGATAATCAGCCACCATAGCTCAGTTGGCAGAGCAACTGATTCGTAATCAGTAGGTCGTGGGTTCAAATCCCGCTGGTGGCTCCATATTTAAATTATCAATGGATCAATATAAAAAAGTTTTAATCTCATTTAGAAATAAACAAGCTCTCAAATCGCTGCTTGAGAATACTCTATACCTGATTACAATCCTCTTGTTATCCTTCCTGGTGTTTTCGTTTTTCACGTATCATCTGACCACATCCTTTGAATTCTATGATGCCCTTAGATCATGGTCTGTGATAGCTAAGTTTTTTGCGGGAATTGTTATAGCTCTGTTCATAATAAGATTTCTCTTCACAATCCCATCTATCAAGAAAATAGCTCACATCGTCTCGGAGCATGACCCGAAACAGAATGAGATCATCCTTTCTGCTTATGAATTCGAGAAAAGTTCGAATCTGTCTTTTTATTCCAAGGAAATACTTGAAAAAGCAATGAGTGATGCCAACAAGAGAGCATCCGAACTGAAATTTTCAAAGATATTTCCTGCAGCGACCATCAAGAAAAGTTTTCATTACATCTCTTTTGCATTCATTGCATGTATCCTCGTGCTGCTTATAAATCCTGTCCTGTTGACTACGTCCGTAAAAATGATCCTTCATCCTGCGGGATTTGCTCCACACTATGATTCATTCATAGAAGTATCTCCAGGAAATACAAAAATTCTTAAAGGAAGTAATCTTCCGATCAGGATAGGAAATTACTATCCCGAATTATCCTACAATATTTACATAGAGCAGCAGAAACGCCGGAAAACTGTGAATCTGACTTCATCTACTTATACTTTTTATAATGTTACTGACAGCCTTCATTATGTTCTCTCGAACGAATATGCTCATACTGACACGTTCACTGTTCAAGTGCTGGAAAAACCTCTTATTAAGGATTTGCAGATCAGCTATTTTTATCCACAATATACACAATTGAAAAATCGGACTGAAAATGATATTTCAGGTAAGATTCTTGCCATAAGAGGTGCGAAAATAACAGAAGTTCTCATTGTAAATAACGAACTCACCGAATACAGGATCGTCTTTTCTGATGGCACTACAAAGGAGCTTGAAAGGATAGGAAAGTTTACTTTCAGAACACAGTTTCTGATTGAAAAAAGCGGAAGCTATCATTTTTATCTCAAAGATATTCTCGGCAATACTAACAACATTGTTGAGCGGACTATATTTGCAGAAGAAGATCTTCCGCCAAAAATACAGATCATGTTGCCTGCCCGAGACAAGATACTTGCTCAAAACATGCAGGAACAGATAGATTTTACGACATACGATGATTTTGGGGTACAGAAAATTGAAATACTCTATAAGAAAAATGATGGAGAGTATCTATCAAAAACTGTGTTTGATACAACCGGAATTACCACACTCGCTGCGAGTTACAATTTTGATGTTTCTGATCAGAACCTCCTCCCAGGGGATGTGATCTTCTATTATTTGAAAGTATCTGATAACTGCACTATTCCGGAAGCGCATACATCCAACTCAAAGATTTACCTGCTAAAATTTCCTTCGATCGAAGAGCTGTATGAAGAAATTCAGAAACAGCAGACCGGCAATATGGATGAGATGAGAGAATCATTGGAAGAGTCCCGGAAAAATAAAGAAAAATTCGATGAATTGAGAAGAAAATATCTCAAAAATGAAGAAATGGACTGGCAGCAGAAAGAGGATTTAAAAGAAGTTCTTAAAAAGCAAAAGGAACTTGCTAAGAAAGCAGAAGAGACAGCAAAGGAATATGAGAAATTCGTAGATGAGCTCGAGAAAAATAAAGCAGTTGCGCAGGAAACATTGGAGAAGTTGAGACAAATCCATGAACTCATGAATGAGATTTCATCTCCTGAGCTTGAAGAAGCAATGAAAGAGCTGCAAAAGCAGATGGAGAATATCTCTCCTGAGCAGATGAAAAACGCACTCAATAATTTCCAATTCTCTCAAGAGGAATTCAACAAAAAACTACAACAGACTTTAGATTTGCTGAAAAGTATTCAGCTCGAACAAAAACTTCAAAAAGCTCTGCAACAGGCGGAAGAGCTGGAGAAGCTACAGAATCAACTTAATGAGCAAACCTCAGAACGTATTGAGAAAAACCAGCAACTAAACGATCTCGGACAGTCACAGTCGGATATTAAAGAAAAATATGAATCTCTAAAGAAGGATTTGGCAGAACTCGCAAAAGAGCTTGCTGAAAATAAAGAAAAAAATGCAGCGAACGAGCTTGAAAAAGGACTCCAGCAAGCAACTCAGAGTAAATTGGGCGAAACAATGCAAGCTGCCGCACAACAGCTTAATCTCGACGATAAGCAGGTGAAAAAGAAACAACCCGAAATACTCGTTGGGCTCTCAGAACTTAGAAATTCAATATACATGGCACAGATGAAGATGCAGGCTTCTCTCATGACGGAATTCCAAAAATTGCTCAAAAAGACTCTTAATGAGATGCTTTTCTTCTCTAAAAAACAAGAGCGTTTCCTTGATAAAACGTATAATGCATATGATATTCTCGATGAAGAAATAAGCATGTATGAAGGAATAAAAAATTCTGTGAACACCCTTGTCAGCGATCCCATGATAATCTTAATGATGGATCCGAAATTTTTCCCACATTCTGCGATCGTGCTCAACCGGTTTGAGGGCATGTTCGAGAAGATTGCTGAGAACAGCCATTACAATATTCAGAAAGATAAAGAAGAAATTTTCCGCGCAATGAATCTGATGATAATTGATCTCCTTCTTTCAAAAAGCAAGCAACCACAGGGCTCCGGCGGAAGTATGCAACAGCTTTTGCAACAGCTTCAACAGATGTCACAGGGGCAGCAGTCAATAAATATGCTTGCACAGGCAATGCTCGAACAGATGCTGAGCCAACAGCAGCAGGGCATGGGAATGACCCCACAACAACGAGAAATGATAGAGAGGATTGCAGGAAATGAGCAGCAGATAAAAGAGAATTTTGAAAGAATGCTGCGGGATTATCCTGATGCGGAAAAACTCCTTGGCAACATGGAAGGTTTGAAGGGGGATCTCAAAGAAGTGGTAGAAAAACTACAGCAGGGCATTATTGATGAGCGGGTTATACAACAGCAGAACAAGATCCTATCTCGCATGCTTGATGCTCAGCGTTCGATACACGAGCGGGATTACAGCAAGAAAAGAGAATCCGAAACCCCGGGTGAACAGCAGTGGGATGTGCCGGATAATCTTATTATCGATACAACAAACATGGAAGTAAGAGATATTTTGAAGTACATTAATGAAAATTATCCTGAAGAATACCACCGCTTGATTAAAGAATATCTAGAGAAAATCCAGCATGAGAACAACTAATTTTATTGCCATAATCGCTGTTTTTATAGTATTGTTTTCATCAACATTACATGCAGTTGACGATCAAGCAATTCTCCAGGTGAAACTACGTGCAGCATTGAATCTTGAGCAGCAGGGAAAGAGTTTTGATGCCGAGAATGCATATAAACAATTACTTGAGAATTTTCCCCATAACAGGCAGGTAATAAGCAGGTTAATATACTTATTCTTGAGAACGAATCAGCTTGATTCACTTGAGAAATTTCTTGAAGATGAGAAGGATTATCTTACGAGTAATTATTATGAGATCACGAAAATTGAGTTGCTTATTAAGAAAAATCAGCTTGATGAAGCAAAGAAATATGTAGATATTCTGCTCAAGAAAGCAAAGGTTAATATTTCGACACTCAGGCAGATCGCTCAGGTATATCAAAGGTATCATCTTTATGATGATGCTGTTGAACTGTATTTGAGAGCACGAAAGGAATCAAAGAATTCGATTGTATTTGCCCAGGAATTAGCTGCTGTCTATCAGTTGCAGCAAAGATCATACGATGCGCTGGATGAGTATTTGAATACTTTAGATGAGAGAACCTATAAAAACGTTCGTTATCGACTGGAAAAGCTTGATCTTTCGTATGAAGAGATAATCTCAGTACTGGAAGATCGGTTCGAGCAAGAACCTGTTGTCGAATTGCAGGAACTCATAGGTGAATTTTATATTTTATCGGGTCAGTATCAGCACGCATTTGAAATTTACAAAACTCTTGGTAATGACGCACTGATCAAACTTGCAACACTTGCAGAAAAACAAAGTCTGTACAAGCTCGCTATTCAATGCCTATCTGAAGTGCTCAAAGTCACTGAGGATACGCAGACAATATTGTATCTTGAAATTAAAATAGGGGAGTTGTATTATGCATTGACAGATAATGCAAAGGCGTATTGGTATTACAATAAAGTCATTGATCATTACCAGAATACAAAAGCGTCACTACCTCAAATACTTATTTTTAACGCATATAGAAATCTTGCATATATAGAACTATTTGATTATAAAAATCCAGTGCAATCGCAGAAATATCTGGAAAATGCTCTTGATTTTGCAAGCGCTTTGTCGGACAAGGCAGAATTATCCATCCTGCTGTCACAGTGCTTCTTACAGCAAGGTGACTATCTGAAGAGCGAGAACATATTAACCGATATCATTGAAAATCGGAAATTTAAAACAGATGTGAAACAAAGAGCACAAGTGAAACTCATCGAAACAGAGATCCTTAAGGGAGATTTCTCTCTCGCAGATACTCTTTCGTTAGAATTTTTTACTCATGATTATGAATCAGCATATGTAAATGATGTGGCAACAATGTACAGAACAATGCAAAATGAACTCAATCTTAAAAAGGTGGATGATTCAGTAAAAAAAGCTGCTCTTTCATTCCTTAGAGATATGTATTTTAATAACAATGTATCATTGAGCGAAGACTTTGTTCAATTATCTGCAGAACTTCAAGATTCGGCATCTTTTGCTTACTTAACGCTGCAGATTGCGGATCATTTTTATAAATGGGGAGAGTATGCCCTAGCAATTGAGCATTATCAAAAACTACTAAAGCAAGAAGACAACACCTACAGAGAATATGTATATTATATGACTGCAAATGCCTTGAATCAGCTTGATCTCAATGATGATGCTCTTGTATATTATACTGACTATCTACTCGAGTTCCCTCAAGGAACTTTTGCTCCCGATATTCGTTTAAGAATAAAAAAATTGAATTCCTAAACTTATTTCTGGACAAAGAATATATTTCACAGCACTAAATACACCATCATAGTATAATAAACTATAATATTCATTTTTATTCGGGAGAACTCATGAAAGATAAAAAAAAGACTAAAACAAAATTTTGGAAGAATTTATCCATTTTTATTCTTATTTTCTTTGTCATCAAGCTGGTGGCTAAATTTCTCAAGGAGCATGTTATTAAATATAAAGTTGATCACGTAGATGACTTCCATGAAGAGGACGAAGTTGAATTATCCGAAGAAGATAATTTAGAAGAACAATAATAATTCAAGTTATATTTTACAAAGAATGAAAGCATTGTATTTGATATACGCGAGATCACAAAAAGCAAGCAAGCAGAGAAAATCCAAAATGTATTGCACAAAATATCTCATGCAGTGAACAGTGTTGATAATATCAAGGAATTATATTGGAAAATCAGAGAATATCTTGGTGAAGTAATTGATACTAAGAATTTTTATGTGGTACTATATAACGAGAAGAGTGATACGATCTCTCTGCCATTTGATGTAGACGAAAAGGATAACTCTGAGACTTTTCCTGCGGGTAAAACTCTCACTTCTTATGTGATGAAATCCGGGAAACCTCTTTTTGCCACGAAAAAAACACAGGATGAACTGGCACAAATAGGTAAAATTGAGATTATTGGCTCGCGCTCCGAAATATGAGCTGGTATTCTTCTTAAATCTGATGGAAAAGTTATTGATGCTTTAGCAGTTCAAAGTTATGATAATCCTCATCTGTATACAGAACAAGACATTGATATTCTGACCTTTATTTCAGGCGTAAGACTAACCTTGATGTCTAACATTTTTATTTTTTGTTTTGATAAAATTTTTAACGGTTTCAAAGGGTCTTTTTCCCATGTTTCT
>JAGHCS010000097.1 GCA_021160355.1 Candidatus Cloacimonadota bacterium | reverse complement strand
TGGTATGTACAATCTCTGGATTTTCAGGATTTCCAAAATATATGATCTGCAAACCATCATAGTTGTCCGGAACATAGGCATACCAGCCGGAAGTCGTGATATCCTGGGCAACGCCAGGGGTGTTTACGAAACCGACAAGATCGAGAAGAAAATTTATCTGAGCTTCTTCGCTGTTTGCAGAGGCATAAACTCCAGAGTATGCCCTTACGCGATAATAAAATGTTCCACATGGCTGCGTGATGTCATCGATGAAGGTGACCGTGTCGCTGCCCGTGGTGGCATAGGTTGTTACCCAGTCCGTACCCCCGATCTTTTTATCGATGTTGAAACCGACCTCCCCTTCACTGTTATCCTGCCATGTGAGCTTTATCTTGTTTTGATCAAGCTGCTGGAGGATGAGATTTGACGGTGCGAGAAGTGTCGGGGTGATCGAGTTCTCGGTGGTTGATGAGGTCGAAGTACCTACAAATGCCTGAGCTCTATAAAAGACTTCTTCAAAAAGGTTTATGTCATCTACAAAAGAGGTTGCCTCTGCACTGAGAGTTCGGTAGTGGCTAGTCCAATTACCTGTGCCGACTTTTTTATCGATATAATATCCTTCCTCACCAACACAATGATCCTTCCAGCTTACTTCTACCTTGGACTGCGTCTGCTGTTCGATAACAAGGTCTGTGGGATCGCAATTTGAAGACATGTAGGCGATTACCTCGGAGTATGGAGAAGATTCTTTTGTAGATTTGTTGTAGAACTTTACCTTGTAGGCATATACAAGACTATCATTTGTAGGAATGTTATCAAGATAGGTGAGGAATTGGGTGGAAATATTTTGATAGCTATCGTTCCAACTCCCTGTGCCGACCTTCTTACCGATCACAAAATAGAGTGTATCCGAATCAGCGTGTTCTGGAATTTGATACGTCCATGTTATTTCGATTCTGCCCTCATCAGTTTTTTTAATTTTGAGATTTGAAGGGGCATCAGAGAGATCGGGATCAGTCAGAGTGAGCCCACAGCTTACAAGGAATAGGAAAATACCTGCACAGAGAAGGAGTACGAAGAGGAAGCCGAATCTATTTATTCTTGTTGTCATCGTTGTCCTCATCATTATTAAAAAGTTTTGACGCATTCTGGTCCTTAATACGATGCTCTTCGATCTGCTGTTGTGTGGACAGGGCTTCTTTTTTACGTTCCAGAATAGGTTTCGATATTTCAGCTTTAATAATAACGATCATTTCTCGAATATTCGTCTCATGCCTGTTTGATCCGGTAAGATAACGTATGCCAAATACCCACCAGGGAAGATCTTTCAAAATTGGAATGCCTGCCCGAGTAACCGTTTCATCAGTATCATATAAACCACCGATAACTGTTTCCTCACCATCAAAAAGCAATACTTCTGTTGAAGATTCGCTTTTATTAATGATGGTGCTGAGTTCGCCAGGAGTTGCCGAGCTCTTTTGTACACTTGCCACAAGATGAATAGCTTCGATGTCTTCATTTTCGACAACGGTTGGCGTTACAGTCATAATCACACCCGTCTGGAAAAATTCGTCAGTAACATTACCTGCATCATCTGTCTTTTTCACAGAGAAGTCTTCTCCGACCTGTATCTGACCTGTTTTACCAGAGATAACAACCACAGAAGGGCGTGCGATAATGCTGCCCTTCTGGTGCGATTCTAGAATAGTGAAAAGGGTATTAATATCAATTGAGACATCTCCAGATTCAAGCTTTGTAGCGGCAGTGGCATTAAAGATATCCTGTCCGACAGTTGTTCCTTTGAAATCCACGGAAGCAACAACCTTGCCATTAAAAAGCGTGGACCAGTCAATCCCGATACTGTTGAGAATAGATTTATCTGCCTTAAAAAAGATGGAAGATATCTTAACTTGTTTTGTGTCGGGGGTGATCTCTGGCTGCTCACCCAGCTCTTCTTCAATAACTTCAGCGGCATCTTTGATCACATAGGAGCCTGGAAGGTCTTCAAGCATAAGATCGTTGAAATTAATGATAAGAAAGAGTGCGTTCTTCCAGTAAACCTCTTTAACGGGAATGCCAATAGTGCCGGAAAATTTACTCATATTAACGATCTTTTTTCCTTCAAATTGGATAGACATTACTTCGAGTGCGTGTATTGCTTCCGGGAAAGGTGTTTCACGGGTCATAGAAACCAGTTCCTTATATGAAAATTCGTCATAGACCCATTGGGCGAATAGGGAGGCTGCCATAAGTGAAAAAATTAAAACTAATAGAATTATTTTTTTCATAATTCATTACCTTGTAAATACATTTTAACCTCTTGGTTAATACCAATTCGATTAATATTAAATACAGCACATTGCTGTTTCCAGTTTATATAATTAAGATATCCATATGCTACCCGCGACCCCGGAACAAGTGTGACAATCAACCCATTCATGTCTCTGAGAAACACTTTATCGGGGGTCAGTCCGATTATGACAGAGGAATTTATATTGATATATTTTTCTTCTTCAGTTCGGTCTAAGGGTGCATGGATTTGAGAATAGAAAGGATTATATGTAAGATTAGAATAACTAAAACTCCTGAATGGTATCTCAGAAATCGAAGTACCGGTTTTTTTATCATAGAATACACTCAACTTCATAGAGAAATCGACTGTATCTTTGAGGGCAACAGAAGTTTCTGAAATCCGCATAGATTCAATAACATAGAGAGGAGCCTGGTATTCGAGCTGATAAAGAAAGAAATGGAGTAATTCTATATTTCCGGAGCCGTTCAATGTATATGAATTAAAATGAATGTCACCTTTTTTGCCACCCTGCGCAACCTTAAAGTCAAAATTTAATCCGGGAGTAAAAGTTTCCGTAATATCAATAAGGTACTGATATGTCTGGCTAGGATTGTCTTTTTTGAGTATTATTTTATTATTTTCAAGAGCCTTCTTCTTCATTTCTTCAAGTGACGCAATTATTTCATCTGTCCTTTCAAGATCGGGATTGGTTTTTTTAAGTTGATTCAACGTGTGAGAGTTTTCCTTAAATACCTTTTCAATTTTTTCAAACCTCTTAACCGATTGGGAATTTGAAAGCATTCCTCCGATAAAAACGAGAATGAGCAGCACACCAAGGATAATAGAGTTTCTTATTGCATAAGGCATTGCATCAATCCTTTATTTCAATGGCTTTAAGCTGGGCAATATCAGCAAGCCGATTTTGAGGATATCGAGATATTAATTCATTCCAATAATAAAGAGCCTTGTCTTTATCGTTGAGCTCTTCATATGAATTACCAAGCATCATCAACGCATCTGGAGTTTTTTTGGAATTTTCTGCAACAACCGATTCAAATATTGTAATTGCTTCAAGAATATTATCCAATTGATATTGAGCTTCTCCCATAAAATATCGAGCATGCGAAGCAAGATCACTGTCTGGATATTTTTTCATAAAGGAGTAAAAATCATCATATGCACCATGTAAATCATGAGCAAAATATTTATCCAGAATGGCAGAGTACTTATTTTGAATTTCTTCTTGATTGCTCATAGTTGGAGCTTCTACGTTTTTATCAACAGATTCTTGTGCAACATCAGCTTTCGTGATCCAAAAATCATGATAGGCATTCTGCTGAGTGCTAATCTTCTTCCCAAGAGCAAGTGCATCATTTCCAGAAAGAAGATCGACAATCCTAAGTCTATAAATAATACCTTTACTAGTTGAAACAGGAATAATTTTTGCATTATAACCTGCTAATTTGAGCTTTTTCTGTTCGGCAAGAACTCTGTCATAGTTGCCATCTGCATAAAGCTGAAGCTCATATTGTGTTTCAAGTTGATTCTCCGGAATTTGAACTTCTTCGGATTGTTTTGGAGCCGGTGTTGTTTGTGAATGTTGGTTTATCTTTGCCGTTGCAATTGGTGCTAAACGATTATTGGGATATTCATTAAGCACCCTTTTCCAATAAAATTTTGCTTCTTCAATATTGTTGTTTTTAGCGTATGCATTACCAAGCATCATCAAAGCATCTGGAGTTTTTATACCGTTCTGGGTAACAACTTTATCAAAAACGAGAATTGCATGATCTATATCTTCCATTTGAT
Source organism: Candidatus Cloacimonadota bacterium (assembly GCA_021160355.1). Lineage (GTDB taxonomy): Bacteria > Cloacimonadota > Cloacimonadia > JGIOTU-2 > JGIOTU-2 > Celaenobacter. The sequence continues at coordinate 14,540 of JAGHCS010000097.1, read as the reverse complement.
ACAGGCACTCACCCAGCAGGTAGCTTGCGCTGTGTGTATACTTGCTATCAGGGAAGTCTGTAAGGAATTTTTTAAATTGGTTGTATGCCTTCTGGAAATTCCCGGAAAAATAGAGATCAATGATTTGGTTATAACGGACTTTATCATTAATTGAAAGAGCTTGAGGAGTAGTAACCGGTTTTGTTTGCTCCTCTTGAGTCGGTCCGTTTTTTTCTATTTGAACCTGCGGGGTTTTGAGTTGTTCTTTATCTTTTATAAATTCAATACCCGGTTCGTCTTTCTTCTTTTGTTTTGCTACTTCAAGAGGATCCGGATAACCAAAGGTGATGTCATATTGCCAGATTCCAATATTCTGTATTGTGTTCTCTATCACCTTCTCAATAATGCCTTTTGGGAAAAGGTTTGAAAATGGGATAACATTCCTTTTTCGCGTGGTAAAGCCACTTATTTTAAATGTTTTTTCCTGGCTGTTAAGAGATGTAATCCAGCTGATTTTATGATTTTTTAATGAATTGGAAATTACATTTAATATATAATACCATTGATTTTTATTACCAACCAGTTTATCAACTTTCTTCAAATTTTCCTGAAGGACTTCGATATCATTTTTAACTTGCTGAAGCTTCACAACTATAGCACGATTCTTTCTCAACTCAAGCTCAACCTGACTGTTTTCGCGTCGGATCTTAATGATATCTTTTTTAATATTGAGATTCTTAGAGGTCGCAGAAAAGGCAACATAAAAGATCGCCGTAAGTATAATAAAACCATGCCATGCGATTTTAAAAGGTTTTTGGCTTTCAATTATTTTGGATGGGAGAAGATTACATGTATAAAAATTTTTATTTCGACTCTCAAGAGATTTCCAGGCGAGGGCTATTGGAATACAGTAATCGGCAATGCGTTCCGGCGGGAAAACATCTTCTTTTGCTTGAGGAATGTGCAGCTTTTCAAGAGAGATGCGCGAGATCTGAGCACCGGAATTGATTCTACTCTGGAAAAATTCAACATCATCGTCTTTTGCCATCTCGCCAGCCAGAATAATATTATTTGTGATATTTACATTTGAGGTGTCTTGTTCAAGGATAATTTTGGAGTATATAACCTGCCTCATGTGTTCGATGTCTGTATCCGGAATAATGAGCGGGAAATTTTTCACAAAGTTATTCCCCTTCATAACAATGCCGAATTTTGTATCAACACCGATGTAGATTATCAAAACATGTTCATCGGGCGAGTAATCGTAGTTATTCCGAACGAGATTCATCAGCGAAATTTCAATCGGCTCGATAAAACTATAGAAAAATCTCTTTTTAGAAATTAAGGGATTTATATCCTTCAAAGCATGAAGTATATCGTTAGTGTCAGCTTCGGTGAAAGCAAGAATGGAATTATCTTTATTTTTTATGAAATCAAAGGTAAAATTTTTATTCTTCTGCTCTTCTTTAGAAAGTATCTCATCACGCAATTTTTTCTTTATTTTTGAATGAGAATGCGTTTGAGAGAAGGTTTCATCAAATTGAATGAAAGAAACGTTATCCTCAAGAGCATTCATTGATATTCTGCATGAATCAAGAGGAAATTGAGAAATGAGCTTTTGAAATTCTTGCTTACCCGTTATAAGAGGTTCAGAATCTTCGGACGGTTCGTACTCTGCCTCTTCTAATTCTGCAAGATCGGGCATCTTAAAATCTTCAGAAAAATCTGCAAGATCTGGAATTGGTTCCATGTCCTCAGATTCAATATCTACAGCAGTTTCCGGTTCAGCTTGTGTGTCTTCATGAGGATAAAGAGGCAAAGAGAGAGTCGTTTCTGTAAGTTCGGTAAGACTTATCTTTCCATTAATGACAGTAAGCTGTGCGGCTTTAATTGTTAATCCATCCTGGTAGATACCAAGTGCAGTTTTTCCGTTTTTAATTAATTTCATAGTTTAATAAAATTTATGAATATGTAAGTAGCTGCTGCATTCTCTTTCTGTTATTTGAGTAGTTAAGAGCTACTTCTTTTGTGATTTCACCTTTCTTAAAGAGATTGAAAAGATCCTGCTCAAGAGTTATCATTCCGTATTTTTTGCCTTCAGTGATCATCTGATATATTTCATTAATGTTTTGATTTCGAATTGCAGCTTTCACAGAGGGAGTGACAGAAAGGATTTCTTTTGCGAGACTTCGTTTGCCTTCTTTATTGGGAACTAATTTTTGAGAAAGTATGACAGAGAGTGTGTCAGCAAGTCTGAGCCGAATTCGTTCTTGCTCACGCGTCGGGAACTCGCCGACAATTCTGTGAAGACTATCTACTGCAGAACTCGTATGAAGCGTCGAAAATGCTTTATGTCCACTGTCTGTAGCTTCGAGTACTCTGGCAATCGTGTCCGGATCTCTCATCTCGCCAACGATTATCACATCCGGGTCCTGACGTAATGCCTGTACAACACCGTTTTTGAAAGAGAGCACGTCTTCACCGACCTCTCTATGACGAAGAATGCACCTATCTGATTTATGAACATATTCAATAGGTGCTCCAATGATAATAATATGCGCATCATTATTGTGATTAATCATATCAATGATAGAATCGAGTGTGCTGCTCTTTCCTGAACCGGTGATACCCGTAATAAGGATAAGTCCGGACTTCTCATACTGAAGATCCATTCTTTGAATGATTGGCTGGGGAAATCCGAGGGTTTCAATTTTAAACAAATTCTGATTGATCCTTCGGAAATTACCTACAAGCACATTGCTTTCATAATATATATCACTACGAAATCTACTTGGACGCTCACCTTCTTCAAGAACCATTCCGACAGAGAGGTCAACATTCTTATTCTTAAAAAGAAGAACTTTTTGGTCGTCCGACAGCACGCTGAGAAGAATCGCAGTAACCTCATCATTAGTATAATGTGGCATCTCGGTGTTTGGTGATTTGATCCCATAGATTCGGTACCACACATTATTGTTTGAGCCCGGACCGCCGATATCAAGGTCAGAAGCATCTATTTCCCGCATATATTTAAGGAGCTTGCGAAGATGTTCATATGCTTCTTCCCGCCATGCTGCATTGTAAGTTATGATTTTATTAATGTTCTGAAAACGGCTTGTTCCAGTTAAATATTCAGGTAAACCAACAAGCATTTCCGGAGTAAATGATAAACCCATAGCTGTCCTGCTTATGTTTTTTTATTGTTGATGATCATGATCAATATTAAAATCTTGTTGAGAATAACTATTTCTCGCCAGTAACGAGTTTGAGCATAACGATACGCTGAATAGATTTTCTGCATTTTGAAAAGATGCAGTTAATAAGATTGATCATGAAACGTTTCATGAGACGTTCGCCCTTGTAAGCGAAGAAGTCCAGAAGCTTTTTTCTTTCAAAAAAGCGTATTTTACACATAGTTTCGGAGCGAAGGGTGGTGAATGTAGAACTTGCCAGTATAAAGTTCTCTTCTGCCCAGGAATCGTTCTTACGAAGATAGTCAACAGTAGTATTGCTTAACCAGATTGACACTTCACCTTCTTCCACTAATATGATCGAGCTGGCGTTTTCATTATCAAGAGTAATATTCTGACCTGCCTCGAATTTACGCATCCTTCCAAGTGCCTTAAAATCATCTTTTTCTTCTTTCGTGAAGCCGTGAAGTATTGCCGGTTCATTTTTTGTGCCTTCAGTACCGGGCTCAAAAGCTTTTTGAAGAGGACCGTAAAGATCTTCTCCGTACTGCAATCCTTTTTTTACTGCCTCGAGAAGTTCTTCTGCATTGATGGGTTTAGAAAGATACTGGAAAGCTCCTGCGTGAACTGCCTTGACTGCACCCTCAATGCTGGAAAATCCCGTAGTGATGATAATAACGGCAAGGGGTTGTTTTTTCTTGATGCGTTTCATGGTTTCAAGCCCGTCCAATCGTGGCATGACCATATCAACCATGTAGAGGTCAAAGTCATCATAGTTCATCTTATCGAGTCCGTCCTGTCCATCAACAGCAAGAGTGACCTTATAGCCCTCTTCTTCTAAGAACTCTTTGCACAGCTCTCTGATGCTTTCCTCGTCATCAATGATTAAAATGTGTTTTTGCATAAAACTAACCTACTCTATTTATTTCTTTCTTGCATTTTTTATCAGGGGCAATCGTTTCAACTCTTGCAAACGGGCGAGGATGCCATTGATCTTATTTATCGCTTCTGTAATCTGGTTGCTGGATTTGTGAAGCTTTTCATCATTGTACTCGCTTGCTGCTCTCTTCACTCTGCTTAAAGACAGCGAGATGATGCTTAGAGGATTATTGATATCGTGGTCTATGCCCGCAAGAGATGCTGATACTGCAACAACCTCCTGATAGTCCTTCAATACTTTTTCATCAGAAACGATTCTGCTTTCTTTGTCTTTAAGGAAATCTTCCTGGTTTTTGAGTTTATCATTCGCTTCCAGCACTTTGAGAGAAAGCTTCCTGACCATCCCGCTTATATAACTCGAAATGAACGCAATAACAGTAAACAGTCCGGTGTAGGAAATAAGAAAGATCGTTTGGGTTGCAACATCCGGGTCATAAACTTGTCCATTGACAGGAGTAAGCCATCCAAAATTATACATGAGAATAAGAATCAGCAAGCTCATACTTCCGATCATGGCAGCAATAAAACCGCCCGCTTTTTCGATTGATAAGCTTGCAGTGACGACCGCCACAATGTATATCCACACGAAAGAGCTTTCGAGACCGCCGGTAAGATGAACAACGATCGTGCCAAAAATAATATCAAGTATTATTTGCGCCGCACCAACCAGGTTGCTCGATGTAATTATTTGAAGATGAAACAGTATATTCAGCACACTGATGCCGAGAAATGCCCCGACAAAAGCGATGACTGGAACGGTTTGATGTACCATACCTATGCGAAGGAGACCGATTGCAAAAAGTATGAGTACAATAAACCAGCGAATCTTCAACCACCAAGAAAACATGAGTTTTTCCGAGTCTAATAGTCTTATTTGCTCCATATGTCTATCCTTATATGTTTATTTTATCCTTCATTCCATTCAGTAATTTCCAGCGATATTTCTATGGGTAATGCATCAAGGGCATCTTGAATAACTTCTGCATCAAAAGAAACCAAAGCATGGGCTCCCACTGATGCATCACCAATCACATATACTGCTCCGGTGATGTTTGAATGCGCACCAATTGATAATTCACCAAAAACAACGAGGATACCATCAAAGTCTATATGTGCAGTTGCTCTTAGGTCTCCCTTTATTATAAGAATACCAGATCCCGACCAGTCCGATGTGATCTTCAAATCATTATTCATCCAGGTCAGACTGTCTGGCATTGGTTCATTATTGGCAGGAGTTTCAATATACGAACCTAGAGAAATACACTCATCCTTAACTTCTTGTTCTGTCATACCGAATGTTTTTTCAAAATCAAACGTGGAGTCTTCAACAACAATACCATTCACGACAGCTTTTGCTTTAACTGTGATTGAACCACCAGTTACAATTGCAGCAGTAATATTTGAGACATCCCCCTCACCTATATAAAAGGCAAATTTTGCATAACTATGGTGTGATTTCTGTGAACCAAGCACGTCATAACTAACATAGGAATCAACACGAATTGCGCCGTCAGCAAGATTGGTGAAGTAAAGACTATCTATAGTACCATCCAGAATATTTAATGTGGAAAATCCATTGATATGACCATGAATACTATCTTCAAAAGTCACATTGCCCTGCAGAAGTTGTTTTATACCATACTGAACTGCATAATTTGCCAGAGAGCGAGCTTGACTTTTGGCAATATCGTCAGTGACGATCTCAGGCACTTTATCGCTATCCTTACTGCTCGAAATTATTATTCCTACTACTACGGCAAGCAGCAGGAGCGAAATGATAAGAATTGCTTTTCCCATGATTTTACGGTTTCCAATAGAGGATCTCGACATCCTCTAATGTGATCTCTTCGTCTTCTTCATCATCATAATCGTCAGGTTCTGGGAGTCCTGGATCAGGTGAAACTGTTACGTCTGTACAGGTTATATCAATCCACCAGTGCCCCATTGCATTTCCCGGACCATGAGAATTTCTCAGGTACACAGTCATGACATCTGAGGTAATTGTATAGACGGTGCTTGTGGCGAGTACAATATCGCTTCCGTTAACAGTAATAGTATTTCCCCCTGATTTTGGTTTTAGCCTTATTTCTGTTGCAGTACCGGAATAAGTATAGGATGAACCATTTGAATGTAGTGTATCGCGGTCAATTTGACCACTTGGGGTTTGCATCTGGAAACGTTTGGAAGCATTGTTTGTTGGATTTATATTAAGATCTGCTTCCATAGAAAGCGTGGTAGTTGGTGCTCCTTCGCTATCAACGTCATAAGAGACAAGAATTGAAGCAAAGCTATTACGGTCATTTTCATTTCCGTATTCATCTTCACTAACCAGCGTTGATATGTCTACTTGAACTGTGTATGGACTAGTTGGACTATCAGCCTCAATAGCTCTTTCAAGGTAAAGGCATGGATCGCTAAAATCAATATGTTTCTCATGAACACCAGCAGGCAAAGTTTCATCTTCAATTTTTAACACGAAGCTCAAATCACCTTCAGAGATTGCTGAAGTGATATCAAAATACACAAAACCATTACTACTGACCTCTTTGCTTGCAATCAAACTTCCTACGGCTGGAGCACCATTCCAATCAGTACACACACCACCCCATGAAGTGTTGTAAACTCCAACTGATGCGGAATTTTTGGCATCAGCATCAATGCGAAGCAAGACAGTTTCCATATTAGAAGGAAGTGATTCTTCATCAAAGAATATATAGGTTCTTCTATATTCTACAGAACCATGATGCTCTTTTGCTCTCATGTGAAGCTTGTTTTCATTACATTTAACAGAAGTAGGGTTTTCACTATCAACAAACATGTTTTGGTCCGGAGAAATTATTGTAATAATCGTTTCATCTTCTTCATCTTCTTCCTCTTCTACCAAAGCATAAATAAATGGATCGCTAAAATCTACATGTTTTTCATGCACACCTGCAGGTATAGTCTCATCATATATTTTTAACACAAAGCTCAAATCACCTTCAGAAATTCCTGAAGAAACATCAAAGAAAACAAAACCATTATTGTCTACTTGCTGGGTATCAATCAAACTTCCTAAAGCAGGGAGACTATCCCAGACAGTACAAACACCATCCCACGAAGTACTGTAGATCCCAATAGTTGTGGAGGTTTTAACGTCTGCATCAATACGTATCGAAACAGATTGCATTTCAGAAGGAAGGGATTCTTCACCAAAGAATAAATAAGTTCTTCTATACTCAACAGATCCATGATTTTCTTTTGCTCTCATGTGAAGCTTACTTTCATTACATTTAACAGAATTATGAGCATTATCTATCCACATAGTCTCATTTGGAGAAATCAACGTAACGACAGTATTAACTTCCTCTTCCTCATCTTCCCCACCACTGTCTTCGTATTGGGGTTCGCCAAATTCATAGATAATCCTATCTATACTCCCGTCAAGAACCGGGACATTAAAAAACGCATAATGATACGATCCGCTTTCATTATCAAAAAAAGATGTATTTGACTCTATGATATCTTCGTTGCGGACTTCTTTAATCGCCCACTTAAGTGCGTATGCCCCAAGATTAATAAGATCGGACCGCACTTCATTTTCTGCGATTTTGTCAGGTATCACACCCGACTTTCGTTCAACAGAAAGAGTGACAGAGGCAATAACGACTATAACAGCAAGAAGCAATGCCATTATTAATACTGCTTTGCCCATGGGCACCTCCTGATCAATAAATTATTTCTTCCAGCAAAAAACATTTTATTTGCCTTTTTGTCAATACTTTTCATATTTATTATAAATAAAGATTCTTAAAATATTTCCAAATTTGGATGCGATGCCTTACAAATCTTTTATCAATGTCTTCTCGAAAAGTATCATATTGGAATTCCATGATCATTTGAACATAACGAACAAGAGAATCTGCCGGGTTGGGATTATCATTGACATCATAATAAGTGAACTGAACTCCAAAATCAGAGAGTTCAAATGGTCCGAGTTCAGGTTCCGTACCACTATCAACATAAACAGACAACTGCTTGCTATCATCAATATCTTCCTGAGCCATGTTCACAATATGCCTGGTGCCACCCACACTATCAGCATAGGAGTAAGTAAATGAAGTATCTTGAGTAGAGATGATAGCGGAATCTACAACTCCAGCAGCCACGAGGGAGAGATAAGATTCTATTACTGATACGACATCTTCAGAAATTTCAACAAGCTCTATCTGCTGGTTTACGTTCACACCGATAGCATGTAAATTAATAATTGAAGTGATCATAGTAAGAATGAAGATTCCACCAATTATTGTCGCGCCAATCGCTTCTAATATTGCAGCCATGATTAATAATATAAATCCACAAACACTTTGCTTATTGGGTGCTGTGGCATACCGATCCAGAGAGTGTCGCCATCAGGACGAATAGCCCACATGCTCATGTCAATCCGAATAAACTCAGGGTTAACTGTAGTCGTGTCAACTCCGTTTACCGTGCAGGGAGTTGTTGTAATGTTCAGATGATAAACTAAATCAGATACCGTCAGAGAATCCGAGCGTCCGTTATAAGTAGATTGAATTGCATCAAAAGATAAAAGATCTCCCAAAATATTTGCTTCGATTTCTTGAAAATATTTATCAATTATTTTCTGTCCGTTCAAAAGATACATTCCTTTATATGCAAGATCGGCTTGGTCAAAAAGACTGTTGTATGTTGTCAGGTATATGGTTGAAAACAGCACCATTGCAAGAAGAATAAGGAAGAGCTGTCCGTAGGTCATTATTAACCCTCAGAGGTTGCATAGGCCACTTCAGCAACTGAAGTAAGTCCTTTGCGTATCCTATCGAGTCCTGAATCGAGAAGAGAGAGCATACCCTGGGATTCTGCAATTTTGCGGATCTTTGCTTCATCGATATCATCACCGGATTCCATAATAGCTTTTCGTATTTCATCTGTAAAGTAGAGTGCCTCGCATATGTTCACGCGCCCTTTATAACCGTTCATACATTTTTTGCAGCCGTTGCCCGCTTCATACACTAAACCCTTTTTTAGATCATCTTCTGTAAGTCCTAGTTCAAGAGCCCCTTTGTACTTATCCCGCGAAAGCGGACGCCTGCATTCCGGACAGAGTTTTCGAACTAGACGCTGAGCAATAATAATATTCATTGCATACGCAAGAAGGAAGGTCTCAACCCCCATTTTATATAATCGGGATATTGCACTCGGCGCATCATTTGTATGCAGCGTAGAGAAGGTCAAGTGCCCTGTGTTTGCAAGTTTTACTGCAACATCAGCAGTGATCTTATCACGGATTTCGCCGACCATAACAATATCGGGGTCATGACGAAGGATCGAACGAATTGCCTGCTCAAAAGTCATCTTAGGGCCTATTTTTAATTGTCGTGCGCCTTTGATAACATATTCAACAGGATCTTCGCAAGTGAGCACATTTTTAGATGGATCAATAACATGATGGAGAGCAGCCATAAGAGTCGTACTTTTACCACTTCCTGTCGGACCGGTGAGCAGAATAATCCCCTTGGATTTATTAACAGCTTTGAGGAAGTCTGATTCTGCCTGTTTTTGCAGTCCCAATTTTTGGAGGTCCGTGATAACATTCCTGTCATCAATAACACGTATTACGACACTTTCAAACCTGCGTTCGTATTCGGAAGAAATAATTGGAAGCACAGACACACGAAAACGGATCAGATAACCGTCAACGATACGCTGTGCAAAACCGTCCTGAGCATTATCTCTTTCAAACCTGTCAATACCGCTTGTTCTGTCTTTTACCACTGCAGCAATGGCTTCTGGAGATGTTTTTTCCTGTCGGTGCCACTGAATAAGTTTACCATCTATTCGAAAGAGAAAATCAACATTAGAGCGCTGATAAGGTATTATATGAATATCACTTGCACCTTTTCGCACAGCCTCAATAAGGCTTCCCTCAAAGAGGTTGACCAGCAGACTTTTATTGATCTCGTCATCAAGGGCATATTCATCGAGACCCTCTTCTTTTCCCTCTTCCTGTACTTCCTCTATCTGCTCGCCTGCTTCATTGAGGATTTCTAAAAATTCATTTTTTTGAGGAGCAATAATTTTGATGAGCTCTTCGATTGTGGAAAGGGGACAGTATGCAACTTCGTATTTTTTAAATTCGGTATTCAATGGTATTTTTTCTACAATTTTATCAGTTGGATCAGCAGCAAGAATTACTAGTGTCGTACGTCTTCCCTGAGCAATTTGATAAGGAAGCACTTTCCTGTACAGCAGTTCTCTTTTCAGTTCATCAGGAAATTTCGCAAGGATATCTCTCGTGTGCTTTATCTGTGTCTGGTCCAGTTTATCAACGTTGATTTCTACTTTCCTAAATGCATAAAGGTCAGCTAGTAGACCGTACACATAATCGTGTTTAACCCTAAGCTCAGAAACAAGAATGTCCTCTAACCTTCTTGGATTAGATGGATCCTCGTCTGCCTGAATGATAAGGGCTTTATTGAGGATGTCTTTATCAATTACACCCTTATCTACCAAAAGTTTTCCTAATCGCGATTTTCCTAACATATATTTTCCTTAACTATTACATTCCTGGTGTTTTAGGAGAAACCGTCGCAATTTCTGCAGAGACAACGGTCAGAGCAGTGATCACAATACCAATAAAAGCGCCGATAAGAGTTTGGATCGATGCAATTAAATTCTGCATTTTATACGTTGTTTCTTTTTCGTAAAATTTTGCAATCTGTTGAGCTGCGGTCAACACATTACCGGTTTCCGACCCTGTCTTGAATCTACTCAAGGTTGTCTGGTTAAATACCTTTGCTGCAGTTAATGCAGGCACAAGAGACATACCTTCTTTCAACATCAAGGGGATAGTTATCTCTTTAATATTTTTTTCCATGTATGCATTTCTGCATGCTTCGGCAGATGCTTGAATGGTTTCGATGTTGTTTTCAGCACCAGAATAGATTGCAGCGAAAACGCGGCAGAAAATTTCAATACTTGATTTATGCAAGAGCTTACCAATTACTGGGAGTTTTATTATCATCGCATCTCGCCAAACGCGTCCATCTGGTGTGCGCCACCAAAGCACTAATCCAATAATCGGTATTATCACCATTAATGCCATCCACCACCAATTAGCCGCAAAAAAATCACTCATTCGTAGAGTCGCAGCAGTCATCGGTGGCACATCTACTCCTGATTTAATAAATAATTGAGCAGTGGTAGGAAAAATTGAAATAATATAATAGAGCACAGCAGCGATCATTGCCAGAACCGTAAACAACGGAGTCATCAACGCCTGCTTCATACTCTTTTTGTATTCCATGTCTCGTTCCATAAACTTGGCGGTCGCATCGTAAACTTCTGCCATATTACCACTTTTTGTGGCAAGACCGAGCATGTATGCGGGAAATTTGCCAAATACATCTGCATAACGGTTAAAAACTTCTGTTCCTTCCTGACCCTTTTTAAGTTCGCTCTCAATTTTCTTAAGTGTTGCTTTTAGTGTCGGGTTTGTCTCTTCTTCAGCAAGCATTCGTAATATTTTATCATAACTCATTTGTTCCTTAAGCAGGAAAGAACTGAGATTGACGAACATCAAAATATTTGCAAAGGATGGTTTAGATTGAAAATCAAAAATGACAGGTTCTATCTTCGCATTCGTATATCCGATTCTTGCAAGTGCTTGTGCGAGTTCAACTTTAGAAAAAGCAACCTGTTTCCCCTTAACTTTTTTACCGCTTGGTAATCTTATTTTATAGATGAAGTTAGTTTTTTGGTCAATTTGATTAACTGTAATATTCTGTTTTATTTCGGTTTCGCGAATGAGCTTTTTAGCGTTTGATTTGTTACGAGCAAGAACAACGCCATGAACCGGTTTTCCGACCTGGTTTGTTCCTGTGTAGCGAAATTCTTTTAACATAGTTGAAAAGAATGAAAATTAGGGAGGTATAAAAATTTATACCTCCCAGACTGTTACATTAAACTGATATGGCTTTAATTATCAATCGCCATTGTAATCGGATCAGTGGATGTGGCAACTACGGTGGCAGTCACTTTAGTGTTATTTGTACCATCATTACCTTTTTCAGTACCAGTTCCAACAATTGTAATTGTGCTCGCGTTCGTGCGGGTTAATGTGTAGGTGCCGTTGTCATTGGTATATGTATTGTCATCATTAAAACCAATCCATACAACAAGCGTGTCCATAGATGCTTCAAAGGTTCTTCCACCACCACCATGTGATGTTGGGGTTTTGTAATAAGCGATCATTTGAGATGCAAAGTTGTTTGCATCTGCAACTAGAGCCTGACGGTTAGCATTTTGTGCCTGGGTATTAAACATAGTAATACCAACTGCAACGGCTATACCTACGATAATTACGCTCAAAACAATGAGCAGAATTTGTTGAGTTCCCATGGGATCCTCCTGGGTTTTTTTATTGTTCGCAATTTACAAACTTCACGTCTATGAAAACAATTCAAAATATATAGAACAAATTTCGTGCCAAAGTCTGAGAAGAAAACATACGATTTTCAGAACTAACCAACTGATCGGTGGTTGTGAGTGAGAATTAATATAATTGAAGAATATTTAGCTGTTTTAAAAAACGAAGGATGTGTAATAAAAAGACAACAATACACAACCGCGTGTAATAAAATGATAACACACGTGTTATTTATTTTCAAGAGCATCTAAAAATGAATTTGGGATCAAAGTTCCTAAATTTTTTGCTTTTTGAACATCTTCTCTCGCTTTGTCGTATTTTTCCAGGAAATAATAAGAAACTGCTCTTTTCTGATATAATACACCACGTTCAGGTTCAATATTGATCGCTTTTGTGTAAGCTTGTGCTGATTCTGAAAATAATTTCTGCTTGCTATAAATATCACCCTTAGTTATGAAAATTTCTATATTATTATCTTCGAGAGAAACTGCTTTGTTAATGTCATCTATTGCTTGTTCAAAATTCCCTATCTCGGCGTAAAGAAGAGCTCTCTTGATATAAGCATTCACAAACATATCATCAAGCAAGAGGGCATTATTATAATCATCAAGGGCGGCAGCAAAATTCTTTTCAACAAAATTTATCTTTCCTCTCAAATAATAGGTTTGAGCTCTCTGGGGATTCAGGTCGATAGCTTTTGAAAAATCGTTTATTGCCTCTCGCAATTTACCTGTATCAAAATACAAGATACCTCGGTTACTATAAGCCATTTCATCAGAAGGATCAATATTAAGAACCATATTGTAATTTTCTAAGGCTTTTTCAAATTGTTGCATTCCTGCGTAAGCAATGCCCCGATTCAGAAAGGCAGCAGTGTAATTTGGCAATTCTTCAATTGCTTTATTATAATATACTATAGCTGAATCAGGATGATCATTCTCTGCATAAGTGAGCCCAATATTGTAATAAGATTTTGGTTGAGAGGAGTTCAATAAAAGTGATTTTTTATAATCTTGAATTGCACTTCCGACCTCTCCTCTATCTTTGAGAGCATTTCCACGATTGATATAAACTTCATCAAAGTATGGATCATATTCAAGCGCTTTGTCAAAATCATTAAGAGCACGGTCATTTTGATTGGTTTTAGAAAAAGCAAATCCGCGATTATTATATGATGAAGCATCCTGAGGATTAAGTTCAAGTGCATGATTAAAATCAATGATGGCTTTATCAAATTCTTGGAGTTTATTATATGCTGCTCCCCGATTATTATAAGCAAAGGTATTTGGATTGCCATATTTTAGCGCATGTGACCAAAGAGAGAGCGGACCTTTCCAAACAGGAATTTGAATAAAACCGGTGAGAATTGAAAAACATAGAATGATGCAAATTGTTGGAATCCATACTTTTTTTGATTTATATGTTTTAAGCAACCAGCTTGTTAACAAGGCAGTGCCGAACATGGAGAAATACATATATCTATCTGCGACATTTGACCACTTCTGAAAGTTAAATGACACTAAACCGGAAACCGGGAGAAATCCTACGATAAATATTAGAAGACTGAGAAGTATGATTGAATTCTTTTTAAATAACTTTGCTGCAAAGATTACAAGCAGGACAGGAATTATCCATTCAATATAGAACCAGAATTTAGGAAGGAGAGTCTGGAATGTCCGAGTATACGTAACAACCAAAGGAAATGGAATCAGCGTCTTTAGAATATAGAAATTTATCGTATCCATCCAGATAAAAATACGAGACCAGAGCGGAGCAACTTCTGTATGATAAGAAGCCGGTTGTACAAAACGAAGCATTATAATAAATGGAATAGTAATAATTATAAATGGAATGATCTTCTTGAAGGAGTTCCAGAAATTTTCTTTGAAATAAAGAAGATAGATTAGAAATGCAAAACCGGGAATTACTACAACAGACGGTTTTGAGAGCATGCCAAAAAGAAAAAGTATCATTGAATTAATATATCGAATTGTAAGGCT
>JAGHCS010000062.1 GCA_021160355.1 Candidatus Cloacimonadota bacterium | reverse complement strand
GGTAGAAAATATCATAAAATCTAATCAATTATATTACAAAAATATCTTAAAATTAAATTTGCTTTGACATAAAAAACTTTTTAGTGCCTTTCGTGGTTAATAATTTAAGGAGCAGCATGAAAGAAATATTTGTACAGGATCTAAGCTCTTTAGAGGGCAGTGAAATAACAGATTTTTTTGCGATCAGCGAGAAATCTGTAAGAAAAAGCAGAAATGGAAAATACTTTATACGTTTGTTATGTGTGGATAAAACAGGTCAGGTAACAGGATTTATCTGGGATAATGTCCCAAAACTGCAAGACACTTTCAGCGTTGGAGACATTGTTAAGCTTAGGGGACTCGTTACGACTTTCGAAAACAATATGCAACTCTCTATAAGCAATATACGAAAAGCAGAAGCAAACGAATATCAAATCTCTGATTTTGCCCCAACAACCACCAAAGATACCGATAAACTCTTAGAAAAACTTTTTGGCTTCATCGATTCGATAAAAAATGAATATTTGTCCCAGCTTCTACATCTTATATTTGATGATAAAGAATTGCTGGAAAAATTCTCAAAATCCCCCGCTGCGAAAAACTGGCACCATAATGTCGTCGGTGGACTTCTCCATCATTCGGTGACTGTTACTTCTATTTGTGATGCAGTCAGCACTTTGTATGACGGCATCGATAGAGATTTGCTTATTACCTGTGCTATCTTACACGATATCGGCAAGATAAAGGAATATACTCTTGCGCCATTTATCGAGTTCACAGATGAAGGACGCCTGGTGGGACACGTTGTTATTGGCAATAAAATGGTCGTTGATAAATGTGAAGAGATCAATAATTTTCCTAAGGACCTTCTCATGAAGATCGAACACCTTCTTCTTAGTCATCATGGAGAAAGAGAATTTGGAGCAGCAGTTCCTCCCAAAACAAAAGAAGCGCTCATCCTCCATCATGCAGACAATCTCGATGCCCAGGTTACCGGTGCGGCAGATCTTATCGAGAAAGCTGCTGACGAGAAATCAACATGGACGGATTATCATTATCTGACCAATCGAGAGTATTACACAGAATAGTAATAACTGCTTGTGTAGTCTGATTTTCTTGACTGCATTTTAAGCAATTGGACATTTTACAAGTTCAAAATATAATGATGTATAAGGATTTCTCATGAATATAAAAATTACTTTCCCGGACGGTTCCCAAAAGGAATTTCCAAAAGACATCACCCCCCTTGAGATCGCACAAGGAATCAGCAAAGGTCTGGCAAAGGAAGTAGTATGTGCACAGCTCGATGGTAAACTCATTGATATGACCCGTCCAATTGAAAATGATGGTGCGATCCTCTTTCATAAGTTTACAGATGAAAAAGGCAAAGATGTATACTGGCACAGCAGTTCTCACATTATGGCTCAGGCAGTAAAGCGGCTTTTCCCGGACGTTAAAGTTGCGATAGGTCCCTCTATCGAGCAGGGTTTTTACTATGATTTTGATAAAGAAATTCCTTTCACAGAAGAGGATTTACATTTGATAGAGGAAGAAATGCAGCGCATCGTTGACGAAAATTTCTTTTTTGAAAGAAAAGTAGTAAGCCGCGATGAAGCACTTGAATTATTTGAAAGTCTTGGTGAAGATTATAAAATAGAACTCATCAAGGAGCTACCCGAAGATGAAACCATCACAATTTACGTACTTGGTGATTTTGTTGATCTTTGCCGCGGACCGCATTTGCAGTCTACAGATAAAGTAAAATTCTTTAAACTGCTGAAATTCTCCGGCGCTTACTGGCGTGGCGATGAAAAAAATAAAATGCTACAACGCATCTACGGCATCTCCTTCCCTTCCCGGAAAGAACTCGATGACTATCTAAAAAAACTTGAAGAAGCAGAAAAAAGAGATCATCGTAAAATCGGAAAAGAACTGGACTTGTTCGGCTTTTATGAAGACGTCGGCGCAGGACTCGTTCACTGGCATCCAAAGGGCGGAGTCATGCGGGATGTTATTGAAGATTTTTGGAAAAAGGAACATTACAAAGCAGGTTACCAGATCGTCTATACACCTCATATTGGTAAATCAATTTTATGGGAGACCAGCGGACACCTTGACTTCTATAAGGACAGCATGTACGCCCCGATGAAGATCGATGAGATTGATTACTATATCAAGCCGATGAACTGTCCTTTTCATATAATGATGTATAAGTCCAAGTTGCGCAGTTATCGTGAGCTACCTTACAAATCAGCAGAACTCGGCACTGTGTACCGTTACGAACGCTCCGGCGCTCTGCATGGTTTGATGAGAGTGCGCGGTTTTACACAGGATGACGCTCATATTATGTGCACTCCGGACCAGCTTGTAAGTGAAGTGGTAAAGCTTCTTGATTTCTCTCTTTTCTTCCTGAAATCCTTCGGTTTCGACAGGTATGATATTTTTCTTTCTACAAAACCGGATAAATACGTGGGAAAAGATATTGATTGGGAAAGGGCAACAGAATCATTAAAGGAAGCTCTCGAAATTTCCGGTCTGGAGTATAAAGTCGATTCCGGTGAAGGCGTATTTTACGGACCTAAAATAGACATCAAGATCAAAGATGCTCTCGACCGTTCATGGCAATGCACCACCATCCAGTTCGACTTCAATCTACCCGAACGCTTTGATATGACTTATATTGGCGAGGATAATGAAGCTCATCGTCCATATATGATCCATCGCGCACTGCTTGGTTCTCTTGAACGCTTCTTTGGAGTTCTCATCGAGCAATATATGGGTAATTTCCCTGTCTGGTTAGCGCCAGTTCAGATTCAGGTCATACCCATCAGCGAACATCAAGTTGAATATGCAAAAGGTATCCTACAGCAACTGCGGGACGCTGATATACGTGCTGATATCGACGTACAGAATGAAAAAGTCGGTTACAAGATACGTGAAGCTGAAAAGCAGAAGATCCCTTATATGATCGTGGTCGGCAATAAAGAGATAGAAAACAATAATATCTCAGTCAGAAGGCATCTAAAAGGTGATCTTGGAACAACCAATCTCAAGGACTTCATTTCATTAATTACAAAAGAAATTAAGAATAAAACTATCAGCACTACTGACTAATTAAATCATAATGACCGGGATGTGTGCTGGCGCTTGTTTTTCATTATCAAATTTACCAAAATCACACCTGGTATTTGAGAAAAGAATTGTAATTCTTCTCCTCATCACATTACCTTTGTGTTTCTCTCTTTTTGCAGAATCAGAGATTGCCGGCTATCCTATTTTCGGATATGAGAACGAGACTGGGTTTTACTTAGGTGGAATGGGATTTGTGCGTAATCGGCCAAAGGATTTTGATGGATCCATTCCTCCGAATACATATTATCTCTCTCTTGAATACGGCAGCAAGAAACAATTCATGGTGAAATTTGAGCCTGAACTACATTTTAGAAATGGTCTTTATACACTCAACTCAACACTGAATTTCAAAAAATGGCCATCAAAATTTTACGGCATTGGAAAAAACTCTGCGGTTGATAATGCTGAAGATTTTACTCCAATTGAATACGGATGCACTTTTGATGTGACAAGAAGATTGTCCACAGATTGGGATATATATTTAGTTTATGATTTCAGTCATTATAAGATCTCTAAAATTGAGAATGGTGGCATACTGAGTTCGGGAACAATCCCCGGAAGCAAAGGCGGTTTCAATTCAGGATTGGGAGCGCAGATCAGTTATGATAGTAGAAATTCTGAAGATTATCCTACAAAAGGTCAGCTGCTCAGTTTTCGTGTAATAAATTATAACAAGATCATCGGGAGCGACTATAATTTCGGCACATATACTCTTGATATTCGGAAATATTTCTCCTTCTCTGATGCACACGTAATCGCACTTCATGGATTTATTTCACTCACTTCGAAAAATCCTCCCTTTTACAGCATGCCCCATCTGGATAAGCACATGCGCGGGATGACACCCAACCTCCATATTGATAAACAGATTTCTGTTTTCAGAGCTGAGTACCGTGTCTTTCCATGGGAAAGCGGATTCCTCAACAAGCTGGGATTTGTCGTTTTTGCTGAGAATGGTCAAGTAGCCGACAAACTCAAAAACTTCTCTCTCGTCCAAGCCAGATCGGATCTCGGCTTTGGTTTGCGCTACTCATTCTTCTTGGAAGATCGGCTTAACCTGCGTATCGATATTGGATTTGGTGAAGAGGACTGGAATTTTTCTATCTCAACAGGAGAAGCATTTTGACACCAAAATATTCTTATCATAATATTGCTGAAGTTTTGAATAGTGTTTTTAAATTGATAAGGACATAAGAATGTTAAAAGAATCTTACAGAAATAATTCCAGACATAATGCGAATATTCTAAAGCCGATATCACGCTCAAAGAGTAGAAATGAAATCGGATTCAAGGAACCGGTTCCTTTCCATGGAGCAGACATCTGGAATGCTTATGAATTCTCATTCCTTCAAGATAACGGGAAACCGACAGCAGGCATTCTTGCCATTGAATATGACGCTGATTCACCCTACATTGTCGAAAGCAAATCCCTGAAACTGTACTTGAATTCCTTTGCAATGAATAGGTTTTCTTCATTTGATGAGGTGTTGTACGAAATTAAAAAAGATTTAGAAAAAATTCTTGAAACAGATAATGTCCAGCTTTCATATGAAACGTATTCATCATTCTCAAATATTTTTACTGATAGCTCTAATTTTACCTGTATAGACGAACTCGAAACAGGCGATATTTCTGAATATAAACCGAGTTCTTGTTTGTTGCAGACAATCACTTCAAAGGATCAGGAATACTATTTTTGTTCACATATTCTCAGATCGAATTGTCCTCTCACAAACCAGCCGGACTGGGGTTCTTTATATTTGTATTATAGTGCTAACAAAAAAACGATGCAACCGGAATCTCTTTTGAAATATATCATCTCATACAGATTGCACAACGAATTTCACGAGGAGTGCTGCGAGAGAATTCTCTATGACTTGATGAATGTCTTATCCCCCAAAAAATTGGCTTTAATCTGTAAATATACTCGTCGCGGGGGTATCGACATTAACCCTCTGCGGATCTATCCCCGAGATTTTACACTTGGTGACCTTCCTGAAGATTTCACTCAGATCGTCAATTCGAGGGATTTTCACCAATAGAAAAATTGACAACGAATCCGCTTTATTTCTCGTTGAATTTGTTGGAAAAAATTACAACATGATAAAATTAATTATGAAAATAATTGGCTTGATCTGGTTATGTGCATTCCTTCTTTTTGGATGCTCGGACACCATTCCCGAATTCAGCGGGGAGAAAGCATTCGATTACCTCGAAGCACAGTGCGATTTCGGTCCCAAGAATCCGGGCTCGGAAGGTCATATGCAATGCAAAGACTACTTTATTGACTTCCTGAACTCTCACGGCGCAAAAGTCAGCACTCAGGAATTTCCTGTTGAAATTCGCGAAGAGACGTTTCAATGCACCAATATTATCGCATCATACTATCCTGAAAAACCGAGAAGAATATTTATCGGAGCGCACTGGGACACAAGACCTTGGGCTGACAGGGATGCTGATATTACCAAACATAACACACCTATTATCGGAGCGAACGATGCTGCATCAGGCATAGCCGTGCTCATGGAGCTTGCAACGATACTACAGACATACGAGCCGCCTGTTTATGGTATTGATCTGCTTTTTTTTGATGCAGAAGATGCCGGCTCTTATGGAGCGAACGAAACCTGGTGTCTTGGTTCAGAATATTTTGCAGAAAATTATACTGGAAAAGAGCCGGAATATGTTGTCGTTATTGATATGATCGGCGATGCAGATCTGGATATTTTGATCGAGTCCTTTTCACAGCACTCAGCACCTGAGCTGGTAAAAAAAGTGTGGGACATTGCCAAGAAAAATGATATACGAACCTTTTCATTAAAAATGACGGGCTACATCTATGATGATCATTATGCCTTTCTTGAAGCAGGTTACGAAGCGATAGATATTATTGATATGGAGTATCCTTACTGGCACACGATCGAGGATACGCCCGACAAATGCAGTGCCGAAAGTTTGCAAGACGTGGGCACAGTCCTGACACATTTGATCTATGAATAAATTTTTCACACCGGACGAACGGAATATAATTATTTTTATTGTTGTATTCTTAGTAATTGGACTTGTTGTACTCAATGTAAAAAGCATTTCTTCAATTCTCGATGCTGATTCCACCAGCACAGTTCAGGATAGCATAAAAAAAGTTGTGGAAAAATCCCACAAACCAATGATGATCAACATCAATGCTGCTGATATAGAAACTCTTGCAGAATTGCCCGGTATCGGACCAGCAAAAGCACAAGCAATATATGATTACAAAACAGAACAGGGAACACTTTCTTCTCTTATCGAGCTGATGAACATTAAGGGCATCGGCAAAAAAACTCTGGCAAAACTCCTCCCCTATCTTGAAATGATCGGAGATTCTGTAGAAGTGTATGCGTTTGTTGAAGCAGAGACATCGAAGCAAAGCAATGAAGTGACAGAAGATATTGCGGGAAAGATCAACCTGAACACCGCATCGATCAGCCAGCTTATGAACCTGAAAGGAATCGGCGAGAAAAAAGCTCAGGCAATTATTGACTATAGAAATGAGCATGGCTCTTTTAAGACCATAGAAGAGATCATGAACGTGAAAGGTATCGGACAGGGTATCTTCGATAAAATAAAAAACAGGATAGAGGTTTAATATGGAATTTCAGGATGTTGTTGCTTCCCCAACTCTGGCAAAAATGTATGAAGAGCAGGGAAAATATGCGATGGCGCTCATCATG
>JAGHCS010000109.1 GCA_021160355.1 Candidatus Cloacimonadota bacterium | reverse complement strand
TCAAAAATATTTATTATGATAAATGAAAGTATTGAAATCCTATTGAAGATTTTTCTCAATTCCATTTTCGTATTTTTCGTGTTTTTTGTGGTTAATAAAACATATAAGGAGGCATACAATGCCAAGAGGAGACAGAACAGGTCCTAACGGAATGGGACCAATGACAGGAAGAGCTGCCGGATTTTGTGCGGGTTATGATAGACCCGGCTACATGAATCCTGCAGGTGGACAAGGTTACTATGGTCGCGGCTACGGTCGTGGAATGGGCTTTGGATACGGGCGCGGTTTGGGACGCGGAAGAGGATACGGCAGAGGTTTTGCACCTGCGTATCCTGTTGCGTATGCACCTTATCCTGCATCTGCTCAAGCAGAGAATGAAAAAGATTATCTTGAGAATGAACTGAATATGCTCAAAGAAGACATGAAGCACATAGAAGCTCGTCTCAATGAGATCAAAGCTGCAGAGAAATAGTGATCTTATTCAAAATGTTCATACCTCAGAGGACTCAGAGTACACAGAGCAAAATTATATATAGACATCTGTGTTCTCTGTGCTCTCTGTGGTGAAATAAGATTTAATGAAAGATTTTTAGGAGTTTTTATGCCAAGAAGAAACGGTACAGGTCCGGAAGGACGTGGTCCCGGTACAGGACGAAGGCGTGGCGGCTGCTTTGGTGCTTTCACAAAGAAAGATGGAAGCGTCTCAGTATGGCGATCCCTCGTCATACCTGCGATCGGAGCGATCGTAAATGACCTTCGCAAACCGGACAGCATTTCACGAAGAACAATAAATTCAATCGTGAATCGAATTAAAACAAAACAGATAAAAGATGACAGGGAAAAATCTAAAGAAATTAAAGGGTCCTATTCAGTAGTAGATACTGAGGAAGGAGAATAACATGCCAAGAGGAAACGGTCAAGGCAGAGGTGTGGATGGAGGACAAGGACAGGGTCGCGGACAAGGTGGTAATTTTGCAGGTCCTGGGGGCAATTGTGTATGCCCTTCATGTGGATACAAAGAAGCCCACACTCAGGGTGTTCCATGCATGAACAAAACTTGCCCCAAATGCGGCGCAAAAATGACACGTGAATAGAAAAAACCACATTAGGAGAAGTAATGCGAATAGTAATTTCTACAGAAAATGGAAATGTTGCTCAACATTTCGGACGATGCTCCGAGTTTACAATCGTAGACATTGAAAAAGGAATAGTTGAAAAAAAAGAAATAGTTCCAAATCCCGGGCATGCACCGGGTGTGCTTCCAAAATATTTTAATCAATTAGGATGTAAGATCATCATAGCCGGCGGTATGGGAAACAGGGCACAAGAACTTTTCAAAACCTATGACATGGACTGGATCATCGGTGTACAGGGAAATGTTGACTCTATCATAGATGACTATATTGAAGGCACAATCACAGCAGGCGACAGCATGTGCGAACACGGCGAAGGAAAAGGACCAGGAACCAAAAAGTGGGATTAACATTACTTTTTATACTTATGAAAATAACCATAATTTTCGATAACACAACTATTGATACTACTCTTCAGCCATCATGGGGATTTGCATCGCTTATCGAAGTCGATGACAGAAAAATCCTCTTTGATACCGGTGATAATGGCGATATTCTGATGTCAAATATGAAAAAACTTGGTATCGATCCTGCTGAAATTGATGAAGTTTTTATCTCTCATAATCACTACGATCATGTCGGTGGATTGTCCTCATTTCTCTCCCAAAATAATGATGTTGTGCTTTATATTCCACCCTCAGTTAGAGGAATCCACAATGTGAAAAAACGAATTTATGTCGATAAACCGACTGAATTGCATGAGAATATTTATTCTACCGGAGAACTTGCTCATATAGAACAATCTCTAATCCTGAAAACTCAAAAAGGATTGGTCATCATTGTTGGCTGTTCCCATCCAGGAATTGGACTGATACTGGAAACTGCAAAGCAATTCGGTGAACCCTATGCGCTCATCGGTGGATTTCATGGCTTCAAGAAATACGAACTACTGGAACCTTTAACTATTGTGTGTCCTACACACTGCACCCAGCATATCAAGGAGATCAAGAAACGCTATCCCGAGAAGTATATTGAAGGCGGAGCTGGAAAAATTATCGAAATTGAATAATAGAAAAATCTAACAGAAAAGGAAAACCTGTGAACAGAAAAAGTCTTATTTCAAAACGTGTGAGCTCAATCAGCAAATCTGCAATTCATGAGATGACACGTCTCTCAAAAGAGATCGAGGATGTCGCTTTCCTCTCGTGGGCAAAGCCAACTTCGGGAACACCCAAGCATATCAATAAAGCTGCAATTGAAGCGATTGAAAAAGGACTTGTGGGAGGATATTCACCAAGCGACGGGCTGCTCGAACTGAGAAATGAGATCGTAAAAAAACTGGAAAGAGATAATAACATTATTGCAAATCCCAACCAGATATTAGTTACCGTCGGTGCGATCGAAGGCATTGCTTCCGCTGTGATGGCAACAGTCGATCCCGGTGATGAAGTTATCGTACCATCCCCTACTTATTCCACTCATGTACGACAGGTACTTCTCGCATCAGGAAAACCAGTCTTTGTTCCACTTCATGAAGAAGATAAGTTTGCTCTTCATATTGAAGATATCAAAAAAGCGATCACCTCCAAAACAAAAGCGATATTATTCTGCAGTCCGAATAATCCAACAGGAACAATATTTCCTGAAGAAACTCTTAGAGAAATTGCTCAAATCACTATCGAAAACAATCTTGTGATCATTACGGATGAAGCGTATGAATATTTTGTATATGATGGAAATAAGCATTTCAGTATTGCTTCAATTCCCGAAGTTCAAAACAATGTAATTTCCTGCTACACTTTTACAAAAACCTATGCAATGACGGGCTGGCGTATCGGCTATCTTCATGCGCAGGAAGCGGTTATACCTCAAATCAAAAAAGCACATATTCCTTTTGCAATTTGTGCGCCAGTAATTTCTCAATATGCGGCGCTCGAAGCATTGAAAGGATCTCAGGATTGTGTTAAAGAGTTTCGAGATCACTACAAATCTGCACGAGATCTTATGTGCGAACGACTCGACCAACTCGAGGATATTTTTTCTTATGTAAAGCCAACCGGTTCGTACCTGATGTTCCCAAAAATTCTTCTCGATGAAGGCAAGGATTCGATGAAATTTTGTGTAAACTTATTACAAAAAGCAAAGGTTTCTACAACTCCGGGAATTGCTTTTGGTCCAACTGGAGAGAGTCATCTCCGCCTATCTTTCTGCGTTGACGAAGACATGATCAATACTGCATTTGATCGAATGGAAAAATATTATTATAATAGAGGTAGAAATGATTAAACATGTTGGACTCACTATTAAAGATCCTTCTGAAATAAAGAATTTTTACGAGGATATACTTGGACTGAATATTGAAAGAAATTTTACACTTACGAAGGAACTCAATCAGAAGCTATTCGGTTTTTATGAAGAAGTGCCTGTTGTAAAATTATCAAATGGAACTGATGTCTTTGAAATATTTGTGACAAAGCTTCCTTCAAGAAATAACTATTCCCATCTGTGTATCGAAGTAGATGACAGAGATGCGCTAATCAAAGAGGTTAAGAAAAGAAATTATCCTTTTACTATAATTGAGAAAGAGCCTGACAATTTAGTTTTCATTCAGGACAAATTCGGCAACAATTTCGAAATTTTTCAGTGCGTGAAATAATTCAAGTATAATTATGAAAATAGCAATTGCAAGTGGAAAAGGTGGAACCGGTAAGACTACTCTCGCGACGAACCTTGCTTTTCTCCTTTCACAGAAATGCCCGGTCATTCTCGCAGACCTTGATGTCGAGGAACCCAACTCCGGATTTTTCATTAAAGGGGAAAAGATACAGGAGAAAAAAGTTTTTAGGATGATCCCTGAATGGGATCAAGATAAATGTGTGCTCTGTGGTAACTGCCAAAGAGTATGCAAGTTCAATGCAGTTATAAAATTGGGAGAAGAGATATTGGTTTTCAATCAGCTTTGTCATGGCTGCTATGCATGCTCTGAGCTATGCCCTCAGAATGCGCTTCCAATGACATCTTATGAAGTGGGAAAGATCACAGAATTTAGACAGAATGATCTGCATTTTTTGGAAGGAAAGCTTAACGTGGGCGAAGAGCAGGCAGTTCCTTTGATCTCGCAGACAATCGAGTATGTGGAAACGAAATTTTCTTCTGACATTCTCCGCATTTATGATGCAC
>JAGHCS010000188.1 GCA_021160355.1 Candidatus Cloacimonadota bacterium | reverse complement strand
AGGAAAATGAGGATGCATGAATTTAATTGGATTTTTGAAATATGAAGCTTAATGAGTAAATATCTATTCGAATCTGTTTCTAAATTTAAATTTCTCAAAAAATGTTTTTATTGACACACAAATTATTGAAATTCACATTTTTGAGTAAATAAATCGAGAATAGAAAAAATACGAGGAGAAAATGAATGGATAAAAGCACGCACAAATTAAATCTTTTTAAACTCGTGATGATCACGCTTGCGTTCATTATGAGTATCAGGAATCTACCTATGCTGGCGGAAACCGGCTGGGCGCAGATATTCTATATGGTCGTTGCAGCGCTCATTTTTCTTATCCCGACTGCGCTCATTTCTGCCGAACTCGCCACCGGGTGGCCCTCTGCCGGAGGTGTGTATAAATGGATCAAGCTTGCGTTTGGTGACAGGGCTGCGTTTGTCGGTGCATGGATGTTATGGGTGCAGATGTTCTTCGGCATGGTCATGATCGGGTCGTTCATAGCAGCGATGATCGCCTTCATTTTTAAGCCGGCACTGGCAAGTAACAATATCTATATTGCAGCTGTCACAATTGCAATTTATTGGATAGCAACAATTATTAATATGAAAGGATTGAAATCAGCCAGTTTGATCAGCTCGGTCGGTTTCCTGGTTGGTGTGCTCATTCCATTCATTCTAATTCTCGGATTCGGACTTACTTATTTCCTTGGAAGCAATCCTATTCAACTTCCAAAGTTTACCTGGGCGCAGGCGTTTCCAAATTTTTCAAGTATTAGGAATCTTGCCTTCTTTGTGGGAATAATATTTCTCTACTCAGGTATGGAAGTGTCGTCTGTTCATGCAAATGAGGTGAAAAATCCACAAAAAAATTATCCTCTTGCAATGCTTATTGCAGCTATTCTTATCATGGCAATGAACATATTCGGCGCTTTTGCAATTGAAATTGCAGAACCAAGAAACTCTATTAATCTCGCTTCGGGTATTATGCAGACTTTCCGGGTTTTCTTTACTCAACAGAATGTGAGCTGGCTGATTCCAATTGTCGCATTCATGGCTGCTGTCGGTGCATTTGGACAGCTTAGTACTTGGGTTCTGGGACCATCAACCGCAATGCTGCAGGTAGCTAAGAACGGTTTTATGCCAAGATGGTGGCAGAAGACGAACAGCTCAGGTGTTCCGATCCGTTTCGTGCTTGTGCAGGCAACTATGGTTTCCCTTGTTGCGCTGATCTACGTGGTGGTTCCCGCAGTAAATGCAGGATTTTTCATGGTACTGATCCTCACAACTGTACTCTATGCAGTGATGTATCTTCTTCTCTTTGCATCGGGCATCAAACTGAGATATAAATATCCTGATGTAAAGCGTACGTATAGAGTTCCATGCGGAAATGTGGGAATGTGGATTGTAGGCGGATTAGGATTTCTTGCGATGCTATTTGTGATACTCATCAGCTTCTTCCCGCCTTCGAATCTTAAAATTGGAAGCCCGACTTTTTATGTGCTTTTCATGGTACTCGGACTACTCATATTTGTTTCACTTCCTATAATAATCTATGCACGCAGAAAGCCGGAATGGAAAGAAATAACGCAAAATAATGAAGATACATAAAGGAGTTTACAATGGATAAGATCGATATTAACGGATTATTTTTAGGACCAAAATCTGAAAATGGCAAATTCTTTCTCGAACAATTGAACGAGATAGTAAACGAACATCTATTCTGGAGAAAGGACTTTCATCCCGAAGATGATCCTGTCATCTCTTTAACAGAGGAGAATCAACCGAGTTTTCAGAAAGTAAAAGAAACAACAGCTAATGTATTACGAAAGCTATGTGCAAAAATGAAATTAACATCCATGCCATGGCACTCGCCACGTTATCTCGGACATATGAATGCAGATATTCTCATGTCCGCGACTCTCGGATATATTGCTGCAATGCTATATAATCCTAATAACTGTGCATATGAAGCGAGCACTGCGACCACACCCATGGAGCTTGAAGTAGGAAAAGATTTTGCGCGGCTTATGGGATTCGATCCGGACATTGCGTGGGGGCATATCTGTACCGATGGTACTGTGGCAAATATGGAAGGTTTGTGGTATGCGCGTAATATTTCCTCGATTCCTTTTGCAGTGAAACAAATTCGCCCCAAATTAGTAGAAGGTATGTCGGATTGGCAGCTTTCTAATATGAAAATTTCAGACATACTCGATCTGGTGGATAAAGTACAGGATGTATGGGATGAGGTAAGAGATGCTTCGGTACGTGGTACCGGTGTAAATGTAAAACAACTTGGCAAATGGATTGTTCCCGAAACAAAACATCTATCATGGGTAAAAGCTGTTGATGTAATGGGACTTGGATTAGTTAATGAGATTAATATTCAAGTTGATAAGCATTTCCGTATGGATATAGGTGTTCTCGAAAAAACAATTGAAGATCTTGCAGCGAAAAAAATACCCATCCTCGGTGTTGTCGGCGTGATAGGCAGCACGGAAGAGGGTGCGGTTGATCATTTTGACAAGATCATTGCACTTAGAGATAAATTTGAGAAGAAAGGCATTTCCTTTTATGTGCATGCGGATTGTGCATATGGAGGATATGCTCGTTCCATTTTCCTTGATGAAGATAACAACTTTATGCCATATAATTCTCTCAAGGTTCGGCTTCATAAATTGAACATCATAAATCAAGATGAACTTGATTGGCCAAGCCAGGATGTGTATAATGCATTCGAGGCAGTTTCACAAGCAGATTCAGCAACAATCGACCCACATAAAATGGGATATGTGCCATATTCCGCTGGTGGAATAGCGATCAGAGATAAACGTATGGTTGATGCGATCTCCTTCTTTGCCGCGTATATTTTTGAGAAAGGCACAGATGTTCCTTCTCTTCTCGGAAGCTATATTCTTGAGGGATCAAAAGCCGGTGCTACTGCAGCAGGTGTATGGGCAGCACATCACGTATTACCATTGAATATTACCGGTTATGGCAGATTGATAGGTGCAAGTATTGAGGGTGCACAAAGAATGTATAACCTTGTTCAAAATGTTACGAGATTTGAGATCAACGGAACAAAGATGAGATTTGAAACGCTCATCAAACCGGATTTTAATATGGTTGATTTTGCTTTTAATATTGAAGGAAATAAAGATCTGGAAAAGATGAATCAACTTAACCTTGATCTGTATAATTTAAGTTCATATGTGTCTGGTCCGGTTTACAAAGATGATTTCATCACCTCGCACACAAAATTGGATTACGAAGATTACAGAGATGCACCGCGAGAGCTTGCAGGACGCCTTGGAATTCCCCAAGAAGAATGGGATAAGGTCCACAGTTTGCGTGTGATGAGAGCATGTGTTCTCACTCCATATTTCATAAACGATAACGTTACAGCAAATTATTGGCAAAAATATGTGGAAAGCATGAAAGGCAAGTTAGAACAACTTATCCCAAAATTCAAATAATATTGATAATTTATATGAATAATTAGGAAGCTGGAAAATCTTATGTGATTCATTCAGCTTCCTTTTTGTATTTATAAAATATTACATTTTCACATATTCATATACAAATTTGAATTTCAGTATACCATAACTTATCAACTAATTATTTATAATACTTCTTCGTAAATCCTGTGATCCACTGCCCCTTTTTTACAAATAATGATTTTATCAGCCCTGTTATCAATCCGGTTCCATACGCAACAACCTGAGTGGGCAAGGTTATAATTGATAGCAGTCCTACCACCAGGGACTTATTTTTTACTGTAGATTGCATACATGCAAAGAGGAGGATGAGAATAAGCAGAGCACTTTCTCCGAGAAATATCCATCTGAAGATGGGAATAATGAATGCAAGAATAAGTGAAATGATATATCCAATAAGTGCGATTGCAGGCAGGAAATGGATTGGTTTGAGCATTTTTGTGTCGATCCTCCCAAGATTGATACGGGTAATGCCCCAATTGAATATCTGTTTGAAAAATTTCTT
>JAGHCS010000255.1 GCA_021160355.1 Candidatus Cloacimonadota bacterium | reverse complement strand
ATTAAAAAAGTGAAAAAAAGTTTAAAATGATGGGTCAAAATCCTCATTAATTTGCGTTAATTTACTTTTTACGTCCGAGGAATAATTTACCCTAAAAGGTTATTACGACGTACTCTCCACCGCTTCTGCCAGAAATTTTTTATTCACTCGTTCCTAAATTGTACTTGGGGATGGTGTGTTATTGTGTTTTTTGCGAAAGTTTTAAACCTTTCGCAAAATTTTAGTAAGCAAGTAATTTATTCAGAACCTTGCGAATGGTCGATAGACCTTCGCAATGGTTCTGACAATAATATATTCCAAATACCCAATCGAGTTTGGCAAGGACGAGAATGACCCGTTTTTAAATTATTGTCACTCTGAGCATACCTGATCAGACGGCAGGCGTATAAGAGTCTATTCTTTATGAACTCGTTTTCGACAAATAGTTTCTACCAGGAGTTTATGCTTAGTGAAACGAATGTGTCCAGAATGATAAGAGCATTAAAAACTGTAACGCAAGATTCCAATCTTGCGTACTCAACATTGGAATGTTGAGTTACAATTAGCCACACTCTCACTCTTCACCTATCTCTTTTCTCTCCTCGCTCTTCTCTCTACGCTCTTCGCTTTTCGAGGTGGAGCGTCAGCGAAGCTTCACTACCTTACCGATATGCTCATCGTTGTTATTGATTTTATACAAATACACACCATTTTTCACTTCTTTTCCGCTTTCATCCTTACCATCCCACACTGCACTAAATCCGCAATCCGAAATCTGAAATCCGAAATCTCGCACCAGTTGTCCTTTTACATTATAAATCTTAATTTGAGATAATTCGTGAAAATTCGTGGTTGCATTATATGATATTGTGGTTGTGGTTGAGAAGGGATTGGGGTAGGACGTAAAATACTGCTCAGGCACTTCAGGTTCGGGATCGGTGTCATAGCTATAATCAAATTCATACGCTCCGATACTCGACTGTTCGGTGACAAAAAGATAGTGCGTATTTCCTACATCATAGAATTCATAATCATACATCCAGAAGAGTCCGGGGAAATAATCTATATAATGAAGCGTATCACTTTTTGATTCATTTAAGACATAAACAAATCCAACATTATTTGTCTTTGAAAAGATTAGGTCATCATATATTTCGGGCCATGAATTCGTCGAGGGAACTTCTAACCGAAATGCATACTGTGGATTATCCGGTTCATCTAATGAATAGAATTTCGTTTCATCATATTCCGAAGAATAGCGCATACATAAATAATCTCCACAAATTTGTATTCCAGGTGAATACGTATAATTTGAAAAGTTATTTAATGTATTAACAATATTAGGATTGTTATTACATAAACCATCGATTATATATAATTTCTGGGGATGAGTATCGGTTGTGAGCAGGTATCCTAATCCATCCTTAATATCAAAACTACACATCTGGGGTATCTCGTTATAGGTGAAGATTAATGGTGGATTACCCATTTCTGCGATATCATACTTTCTTATCTTTCCATCAAGGACATTACATAAATAGAGTGCATTGGGTTCAGTATTGTCAAACCGAATTAGTGAATAGTTCCAATCTGTCATCAATAAACCATCTATTGTATTTCTTAATACAGGATTTGTCGGATCACATAAATCATATATCTTAATATTTAATTCGTCATAATCTTTCACAACAAGTAAATGATCATGACCATATAATGTTTTGAAAGGCATATCCTTAAGGCAGGTTACTACTTCTGTTGGGTGTAAGGGATTTGTAATATCAAAAACATATATCCCATTATTCCATGTCTGTATAAATAAGTGATTTGAATAAAGATGAGACCGATAGAATGCGGGATATTCGTAGAAATCTTCCATTAATGCTAATTCATTGTTTTCAATTTTATATATATTAATCCCATCGTATGAAGTTGCCACATAGAATTTTTCATTGTGATAAACAATGCAACGAATATTATAATATGAATAATTAACAAAATCAATACAGTATGGATTGGACTTATCAGATATATCGACTAATGCTAAACCGTCACGCTGAGTCAGCACCATATAATTTTCGCATAAAGCAAAATTCGTTGCATTATCAACATAATAACTTGGTTCATAGTGGCCGATGTATTCCCATTGAGTTATATCTTCTATATTCCAGAATGAGACAGTTTCGGGTCCGGTAACAATAAGAGTCGTATCATCTATGGTTGTAAACGATATCAGACCATTATGACAAGCACTCAAATCTATTGTTGCTATATACTGGAAATCGAGGATATCGGATGTGTTATACAGATCAATAACACTCGGCTCGACTGTCCAATTAACACATATCGTATCATTGATGATCTTAAGCCACATATCTTCGTCTGGTAATGTGCCATAATATTCCAAATCGGGTATTGTGTATACTGCATCGGGTCCCCAATATGCCCGGGCAATAAAATAATCTCCAATTAATACTGGTATCATACTACGATATGAATTGTCAAACTCAAGTGTATTTGTAATATCTGGATTATATAGATCGTTCACATTAATCTTATAAATATAAAGAGGATATGGATCAAAGACATCCGGATATATAATCTCATGTGAACCGATATATATATAATCATCTTTTTTTACAAAACGTCTTGATTTCTGTAATGGTAATTGAGAAAGAACATGTAATGATTCATCATCCTGTATTTCATATATATCTAATCCATAGCTTGTGAGAGCGTATATATATGGTTCTTCAACAAGCATCGTTGCATTAGAAAAAAAACTCTGGCATTTTGCAAAAGTGTTTACTTTTTCTATATTAAAATCTATTGAGGCGAAGAGTGATAAATTTAAACTAAGAAATATAACGCCAAATATACTTTTTTTCATGTTCCTTCTTTATTGTAATTTCACAACCTTACCGACATGCTCATCGTTGTTATTGATTTTATACAAATACACACCAGCACTTACTTCTTTTCCGCTTTCATCCTTACCATCCCAGGTAACAGAGACGGGGAGACCCAGAGAGTGGGCGAGGGGGAGAAGTTCCCGCACCAATTGACCTCTCACATTATAAATTTTGATTTGAGATAATTCGCGTGAATTCAATTTTCCTTTAAACGATATAGTTGTTGAGGTGGAGAAGGGATTGGGGTAATTATTGAGGATCGAGGTTTTTTGATTTATTTCGGCATCATTAGGTAAATACGGCAATTCTGCAATAGTAATATGATCACCTTCGCACATAGCGATTGTATTATTATCAATAAAATTAACGGCATAAACATCTGCCCAGGTTTTTATATGATTAAATTCATTATCCAATATACACTTTCTTCCAAAATTATCAAATAAATAATTATCAGTCCCGTCAAAAGATGCAAGCCGGAAGCTCGTAGTATATGGAATATTGATCATGGCTTCTACAAAAGGTTCTTCCGGATTGGATACATTGATCACAGGGCTTTCGGAAGAAATTGAAAAAAGATCATTTTCAGCTAAATATATTGTATTTGATGTTACAGGAAAAGATTCAATGGGAGATAATGTGTAGTCTGTATTTATTTTAAAATAATGAATATTGATATTATCAACCACATTTTCTACATATACAATATGCGATTCATCAATGAAAAGTGGTTTTATCCTATGTAAAGGAATACTATTTGAATTTTGAAAAATGAGTTCATCGCCCTCAATGGTATATAAATCAAGATATCTACTGCTCCCATCAGCACGCATGATGGCAATTGTATTCTCACAGGCATCTACTTCATAGATAAATCCATCTAAGATTGTTACATAGTCATTAATATCAGAAATTCCATTTTCATCAAAGTTAATAATTTCTATGCTTATGAGACCATCCAATCTAAAAATTGCTTGTGAGTCATTATATTCATGTGTAAGAATTGAATTATGATAATAATCCGCATTGGTTAGAGTATAAGCTAAGAAACTTTCCATCTCCAGATCATAAAACATGAAGTGTTGAAATCCATCACACCATTCAGATATGATCATGAACCTATTTAAAATTATATCATATGAAATAAAGCTAATATTATT
>JAGHCS010000067.1 GCA_021160355.1 Candidatus Cloacimonadota bacterium | reverse complement strand
GGTATCTACTTCTACAAGCTGGAGACAAACAGCAAGACCTTCCTTAAGAAGATGATCTTGATGAAGTAACTCGCGTTGAAACTCATATAAATCAAGGGAAGAAGGTTCGCCTTCTTCCCTTTCTTTTTTTGTTTATTCTAATATATATTATTATTATTAAAGATTCTTTTAATTAATAGTAAGGTTTAAAAAACTTGACTCAACCTCCTTTTATTCCATGAAAGTAACAATTCATTAAATAATCAACGTCTTAAAAAAGTGACGCTTTGAAAGGAGAAAAGATGAAAAAGGTAATAACAGTTTTTGCTCTTCTGATACTTGTGACCGGTCTGGCGTTTGCAGAGAACCAAAAGATCGCAGTACAAAATGTCAATGAGCAGCCTGTTCTTTCCGGAACTGATTCACCTATGGTATCACCTCCGGCAAAGAGTAGGGATTTAACTCAAGTTTTCTATGAAGATTTTGAAACAGGGGCTCCTGATTGGACTGCATGGGATGCAACAGCAACTCCTCCTATGTGGCATATTGATACCTACAATGCATATGGTGGTTCCGGTATGTCCTGGTGGATGGGTGATCCTGAAGTGAGTACAAATGGTGGGTATCTTGATCACTGGTATCAAGTACTCGACACTCCTCCTATTTTGATACCTGACCATGCAAAAAATGTCCTGAGTTTTCAGCAATTCCGCGCAATTGAAGCACTTGGGGTAAGTGGTAATTTCGATGGCTGGGATGGTTTTAATGTGAGGATTCGTCTTGCTACAGAAGAATATGCAGATGCGGAAGTGCTCACTAATTGCAACCCTGCTTATAACAGTACTAGTATGTACAGTTTTGGCTATGAACACGGCGAATGTCCGTCAGGTATTCCCGGTATCCCTGGTTGGGGTGGTTCAACCTCAGGATGGGAAGCAACAACAATTATTATTCCAAGCTCTTGGAATGGTCAAAATGTAATAATCAGCTTTGCATTTGCGTCAGATCCAGCTTACAATACTGAAGATGATCCTGCATTAATTGGTGTTTTTGTCGATAATATTGCACTTGGAAGTTTCTATAACTCAGGTGACGATGCAACTGGATTTACTGCTTTTTCAAATGTGCCTGAAGGCGGACAGCTCTGGCACATCTACGATGATGCTGCTGCTCCTTCACCCACTCATGCTGCGGGGTGTTTTGATCCAGGCACAGGATTTTATAATCCGAATATGGATGACTATTATATCACTCCGGAATTTGATCTTCCCTCAGGTGTGGATATTACATGGGATATGTATGTACAAACAGATCTTGATGCAGGCACATTCCCTGACTGTGATTATATCTATGTAGAAGTACGCCATGACGACGGAACGGGATGGAGCCCATGGTGGTCAGTGAGTAATCCTCTCGGTGACCCGGGTGGGAATAACTATGTGTTTACAGGTAGTATTGCTGACTGGACACCCTTCTCCGCAGGATGGTCCGGATACGAAGACATGTCGATGCTTGGTGGAATGAGTGTTCAGTTCCGAGTTGGATTACATTCGAATGCAGATCCTGTAAATACCTTTGGTTTCAATGTCGATAACTTCCAAGTAATGGCTTCTCTCGATGTCATGCCTCCAACCAACCTCGTTGCAGACTATAACGAACAAACTGGCTTTGTCGATCTTGATTGGGATGCTCCTGAAGGTCTTGGTGGTTATATGCAATGGGATGACGGAACATTCGAGAATGCAATATCCTTCACTACAGGCACAGGTATCATGGGCGCGACATTCCCAGTCGGTGGTGCATGTCAAATACTTGAGTTCACCGTATTCAGCGAAACCTTAGCTGGTGCTACAACTATCGGCGTGTATGAAAAGGAAGGTGCTTCATATTCTTCAACTCCCACTTATACTATGCCAATCACCACCCAGGCAGGCGCAGCAGCTACATATGATGTGTCTGGACTACACTGGGATGTTCAAAACAGCTTCATACTTGGATACGAATGCTCAGCAACAGTTGACTGTGCATTAGATGAAACAACTGTTCCTAGTCAGCATAGTATGGTAAATACTGGTTCATGGGCTACCTGGGCAGACGTTGCTGCTGCAAACAGTCTTCCTGATGGTGAATGGGGAATTCGCTGCGAGACGACATATGCAACAGTACCAGCTCCGGACAGCTACAATGTGTATCGTGGATTAGAAAGCGGGAACTATGATGATACTCCTGTTGGAAATACTGCGGATACATTATTCACAGACGAAACTGTTGAAGCTGGAAATACATATTATTATGCTATTAAAGCTGTATATCCAGCAGGTGAAAGCCAATTCTCAAACGAAGCATCTGCATTTGTAGAGATTACAACTGCTGTAGAATATATTTATGATGACGGTACTGCAGAAATGGGTTACCACGCTGGTGCTCCAGCAAACTGCCTTGCAGTACGCATCACTCCAGATCAATATCCTGTGAAACTTCTCAGGATCAAATACTACCTCACTGAAGTAAACCAGCAGCTTATTGTGTATGCATGGGATGATGACGGTCCAGGTGGAATACCCGGAACCCAGCTTATTGATCCTATCTATATGATACCTACACAAAACCTGGTTGCCAATGACTGGAATGTTATCACTTTACCGGATGATTCCAAATACAATATTGTAATTGAAAATGGAGATTTCTATGTTGGCTGGTTTGAAGCTTCGAACAGCAGTCTTATCGGTATCGACACAGATGGTACTCTTTACGATAGAAGCTGGCAATATACTGGTGGGACGTGGTTCGATTACAACATGGGTATCCCTCAAAATATGATGATTCGTGCAGTTGTCGATACTGATGTTATTGTTGGTGTTGATGACGAACCTGTCACCGGAACCTATCTACTTCAAAACTATCCAAATCCTGTAAAGGGTTCAACCCGGATCAGATATGGAATTCAGAATCATAATGGACCTGTTGAGATAGATATCTACAACATACTCGGTCAAAAAGTTGATTCTATTCAGGGAGAAAAAGGTGTCGCAACATGGAATCCTGGCGAACTTCCAGGCGGAATTTATTTCTATAAGCTTGAAACAGCCAATTTCACTCAGACACGAAAGTTGTTACTTATAAAATAATAACCCTGTAATATAACAAAGTCCCAATCGTGTATTCGGTTGGGACTTTTTTTATCGTAGGATATGAATTTATTCTTCTGATTCAGGTTCTATTAAAAAACGATGAAGGTTTGCAATCAGCTTTGAAGGAGTGATCGCTACTTCGTCATACTCGTCAAGCAGAATATCAGCAACCTCGCCATGAATGAATGCGCCCACGCGAGCAGCATTGTACGGAGAAAAATTCTGTCCGAGCAAAGATACAATAATACCGGTGAGCACGTCACCACTTCCTCCGGTGGACATGCCGGGATTCCCAGTTACATTGAAGGTAACACTCCCATCAGGATTAGCAATTATTGATGTGCTTCCTTTTAAGAGAAGAGTAAGGTTGTAATCACTGACGAATTTTTTTACATGTGCCAGGGTGTCGCTTTCGATCTCTTCTATAGTATGACCGCATAATCGGGAAAATTCCTTGATATGAGGAGTAAAAATATAAGGTTTTCCTGCAAGCTGCTTTAAAGCAATTTCTTCTTTCTCAAAGGCATTGATCGCATCTGCATCGATAATTGCTGGGATATTGTTCCGTGCAAGGAATTCCCTAACAAATTCAGCGGTTTCTTCATTTCTAGAGATACCCGGTCCTATAGCAACTGCATCGCAGAACTCAACAAAATCGAGAACTTCATCAAGTGCATCAATAGAAAATGTCTGATGTTTTGTCTCAGTTACTCCTCTGGTCATTACTTCGAGCAGACTGACTTCAAACACAGTGCCCAAGCTTTTAGGATGAAGGAGAGTGATCAAACCGGAACCCATCTCGAGTGCTGCTTCGGAAGCCATGACACCTGCTCCGGTCAAACCCGGTGAGCCAGCAAGAATAGCAATTTTTCCATAGTCACCTTTGTGAGTATTATTCCTCCTACGAGGAAAATATTGGAGTACATCCGGTAAAATTTCTGCCCTAGGGGGATTTTTTTCATAAGCAAGTTCAGGTATGCCAATATCGACGATATACATTTCTCCGCATAAATCGCGCCCTGGATACAGCACATGACCATACTTCATATTTGCCATTGTAATCGTAACATCGGCTTGGATAGCTACATTTGCAACCTTTCCCTTCTCAGCATCAAGCCCGGAAGGTATATCAATTGCCACTATGATTTCGTCGAGTTCATTTATCACTTCAATCAGATTTTTCCTGTAGCCCTTTACTTCTCCCTTTAGCCCGACACCAAAAAGTGCATCAATGATCACATCAAAATCATAGAACTGATCGATGATTTTATCGAGATCTTCCTTGCCAAAAATATATTGAATCTCGCAATGAAGTTTCTGCAGGATCATGTGGTTTGTTTTTGCGAGAGAGGAGAATTTGGCTCTGTCGCCCACAACATAACAGCACACATCGAAGCCGTGATTATAGAGCCATCGAGCGATAACCATGCCGTCTCCTCCGTTGTTTCCTGTACCACAGATAACTGCCACAGAATCGGTGTCTTCCAGCACTTCCATTTCTATGATCTCAGCGCTTTTCTTACCTGCATTTTCCATTAAAATAATCGGTTCGATGCCGAATTGCTCCTGAGCAGTTTTATCAAAATATTTCATTTCATCAGGACTTAAAATATACATATGCACCTCATTTATTCTTTTTTGTGAGCATTATTTCTATTGTAGTTCCCTCATCAGGCTCGCTATGTGATAGATATATCTTACCGTTATGGAACTCTTCAATGATTCTTTTTGTTAGAGCAAGCCCCAGTCCCCACCCGCGTTTTTTTGTAGTAAAGCCGGTATTGAAAATTAATTTTTGGACTTTTTTTGGAATACCGCATCCTTCATCCTTGATCTGAATATAAAATTTATCACCCTTATCATAGGTTATAATGAAGATATTTCCCGATTTGTCCTTCAATGCATCTATGGCATTCTTGATAAGGTTTTCAAGCGCCCATTTGATGAGATCGGGATCAAAGCAGATGACTTTATCCTCAGCATGATTGATGTAGTTAAGATTTACCTGTTTATTTGATCGGGGAATTCGTTCACGGAAATAATCGAGAGTTTCGTGAATTGTTGCTTCAATATTTGCCTGCTTTATCTGTATGTCAGACCCGACTTTTCCAAATCGGGAAGCGATCTTCTCGAGATGATGCACATCCTCTTTCATATTTTGAGTGATATCTTCCATTTGCTGAATATCTTTGCATCCTCCAGCTTTTGACTTCAGTACTTCCAGCCATCCGAGCAGGGATGTGATAGGTGTTCCAAACTGATGAGCTGTTTCTTTTGCAAGAGCCACCCACAAGGATTCTTTTTCCTGTTTTTTCATTATAAAAAGACCCGAAATCCCCACAGTAATGAATAGAATAACAATGAAAAATTCAAGGTAGGGAAGGAATTTCAACCTTTTTATTGTAGGAGATGAACTATACAAAATTTTTGAGATCACTTCACCTGTTTGAGGTTCTTTTAGCAGGATGAATGTCTCGTTCTTTTCCATATCAAGCGCAATTTCTTTGAGTTTCTCTATGCTTATTTCCTGATCAGAAATCTTGGGTTCTATATTTTTCCAGTATTTCGGATTGTTATGCACATCAGTCACAATAATAGGAAAATTGATCTTTTGAATAACCTCTGTCAGTATTATTTCCAGTAATTCGCTTTCAATATTATCTCTTGTTGATACTTCTGCAAATTGAGCGTATATCTTTGGAAAAACCTCGAGTTCCTTCCGAACCTGATGGAGCAGGTTGTTCGAATAGATCACAAAAAATAAAATAATAATGATGCTTCCAACAAGAAAATAGGACTTAATAAAGGTCAGATTTTTATTATTATTCTTCATCTTTGTCCTTAGCTTGTTGCCAGTAAAATTCCATTTCATCGAGATCCGCAGAGAAGATTTTCTCCTTAAGTTCATCTTCGATGAAATTGAAACGCTTGATAAATTTTTTAATGGTCCTGTTTAAAGCAAATTCAGGATCGATATCGAGCCGTCGTGCAAGATTGACAAGTGCAAAGAGAATATCACCAAGCTCGTCCTTCATTTTCCCATGATCTTTTGTTTTATATTCTTCTTCAAATTCTTGAATTTCTTCTTTGAGTTTATCAAATATTAAATCCACTTCATCCCAGTCAAAGCCCACAGTTGCGGCTTTTGCTTGAATTCTCCGGGCTTTAATAAGTGCAGGAAGAGATAGTGGGAGTCCCTCCATGATTGATTTTCTGCCTGTCTTTTCTTTTTTCTTTATTTTTTCCCAGTTGTGCTCGACTTCTTCATGATCTTTTACCGAAACATCACCAAAAATATGCGGATGCCGTCTCTCCATTTTTTCATTTATTGAATTGAGAATGTCCTGCAAAGTAAAACGACCTTCCTCTTCAGCGATCTTTGCCTGAAAAACAATATGAAGCAACAGGTCGCCAAGTTCTTCTTTCATGTGCATATCATCATTATGATCAATAGCTTCAGAGAGCTCATACACCTCTTCTATCATGTGTGGACGAAGCGTTTCCGGAGTTTGCAGTTTATCCCATGGACAGCCCTTTACAGGATCGCGAAGCGTTTTCATGATCCTTACGAGTTCGTCAAATTCTTTCATTGGATACCCCAGATTCCTAAATACAATTTTATAAGTTCATTACCTGTCATTATGCCTACAAACATAGCAAGGACTATGAATGATCCAAATGGAATTAATACGTTATGCCGAATTTTTGAAAAAGCATAGAGAATTACACCCATTACCGAACTAAGAAATATTGTGAAAAAAGTGAGCTGGAAACCTAAAGACAATCCGATCATAGCAATGAGCTTGATATCTCCACCTCCCAATCCGTCTCGTTTTGTAATAAGCCGAAAAATAAATGCAATAAGAATAAATATCCCTGCACCGAAAGCCAAACCTATCATGGCATTCCAAAATCCGAGATTATTGAAAAAGGATAAAACAAGTGCAATAATAATCATTGGATAGGTAATGATATCAGGTATTATTCGGTGATAAATATCGAGATAAAAAATGAGAATACCTGCAATAGAAAGCACAGAGAATTGGAAAAACAGGACAGAGAAGTGGAATTTAAGGAATAACAATATAAGTAGCAAAGGGGTAATTATCGGAATGATGAGCATATACAAGGGAATATTACTCTTGCAGTTTGAACATTTTCCCTTCGCTAGTAAAAATCCAATAATGGGTATTTGATAAACCGATTTCAGAGAGTTAAGGCAGCTATTGCATTTTAATGCGTGAAAAATGTTTCGTTTTTGAGGATATTGCCAAATAATTTTAGTGCAGAACCATCCAATTATAAGTCCAGCAAATGCAAGTATGAAAATCCAAATTATCCACATTCAAATCCTTTACCGAAATGTGTGATAATAGGTCGGATAGGTCTGGTATTCGATACGGAATCTCAAGTTTTCAGTTGGGGCATAATCGAGACTGAAATTTGGCAGGATTTTAGTATTTTCATTTGAGATCAACGGAGTGCTCGATCCGAATTTTCCAAAATTTACAAAGTTAAGATCCAGAGCGAGTTTCAGTTTATCAGAAAGGGGAAGTTTGAAGCTATTACAGAAATTACTGAGGTAATAAGCGCTTTTTGTTCCGCTGTTATATGTGGTGGAAAAACTTATCGATTGACTCATTTTGAGGTTGTTTAATGGCAATGTAGAAGGAAAAGAAAAGAGAGAAGATGGTACATTTTGGGTTGGAGTAATATCCTGAGTATAGATAATGCTCGAGCACAAAAGTAAAAGAGCTGCACATAGAGAAAAATATTTCATTTTAACTCCTAAAAAAATTTTATTTACCACACGTCTCCTCCACCAGCTGGAGGGTACGCCGCGGCAGGCGATAAGCACGAAATAAGCG
>JAGHCS010000144.1 GCA_021160355.1 Candidatus Cloacimonadota bacterium | reverse complement strand
GCTACGTCCTACAATAAGTTTAAAATTTTACCTCGATCCTCACTGCATATTCCAGATCAGGAAGCGTCTTCACTTCATTTTTTTGTGAAAAATACCGGGCATACGTTATTATATTTACATTCTGCAAAATATTATAATAAAACTGTCCCATATATATGACCATTTGGTCGTCTTTTCCAATATCATTTCCAAGCACATGGGCGGAAACATTCATCAGATCATTTATCACATACTCAAAAGATAAAAAGAGATTATGCTTTCCCCATTCATTTTGGATGTTAGTATTTTTGTAATAGTATTCACTTCTGAAAATATAGGTGTTTGCAATGGAATAATCCAGCCCGAACATGCCTTCAAAATATTTATCAGAATAATCGTTTGCAAAGTGTTCAACAAGCTCTCCATACACTCCAAAAAATGCATCTCCTTTGAAAGATAATCCTGTGATCAGTTCCTCCGCACGATGCTTATAGATCATATTTACTGCAATATCAAATCCCGAAGTATTGAAATAACCTCTTATCGCTGAGGAATACTCGTGGTGTTTTCTAGGAAATTCAGTCATTGCATCCAGTCCCGAAAGAAAGGAGAATGGAATTTTCACAGCTGCGATATCACTTCCATGTCGTTCAAAATTAATATTTGCTACATCGACTGTTGAAAAAACATCTATTGGTGAAAAAACCACTCCCTTACCATAGTTTATGATCTGCCTCCCCAGTGTGATGTCTGCAATTGGCAAATAAACAGAAAGATACAATTTTCTGATGTCCAACATTACCGGAGTATTGCCATACACAAAAAGTGGGTAGTAGGGCATTGAAAGTGTATCTGATGCTTCTACCTGTTCTATCAAGGTTTGAAACTGATCAGCAGTAAAACCAAAAGGAATGATAAGATCGAAATTGCCTTCAATCTTGCCAAAGCGTTTATTCCTGTTATGAAAATTGAAGCGGAAGGTGTTCATTGCGCCAATTTTGAGAGAATCACTTTCGTTGTTCAGATAATGATAACCACTGAGATTGATAAAGTTTGAACCCCAGATCTTCAAACCGGATTGTGTATCGGAGTACAGTCCGACAGTAAAAAAGAGTAATAAAGCTACTATTAATATTATTTGTTTCATAACATTCTAATGTTGTAGGTATCTTAAGCTGAACATATTGTCTGGAAGATTGACATCAAAAGAAATATTCTCCAGTTCAAAGACTGTTTTGCTGTTCTTCCTCAATTTATTTACCATCTCTGATTTGACTGGAAAATATCGTGTTCCGAATTTTTCGATCTCAAGCACATTCATCTCTTTGAGCAGACGTCCGGATTTTGCATACATCTCTTCTTTCCATGGGATAAAAAGCTCCTGATCAACCCACATTTTTCTTGAGTAATATGGTACATCTTTCACTTTCGCATTGAGTTTCAATACCCAGCACGCATGCCCATTTAAAGTATCTTGTCCGGCAATTTCAACTTCATATTTTTCTGCGATTTTATTTGCTTCGAGTGCATCTTCATAGGAAAAGTCACTCCCCATCATTCCTTCTTTAAGCATGTGCCCTGAGATCTTTACGACTTCCTCTTCACTTGGAAAATATATCCACAGCTCATCTTCAATCATCAAATACTTCGTGCCGTAATCCTCGGGATTTGTGAACTCGACCAGCGCTTTATTCCCCTCACTTCTTGCCTGTGTCATCATCTTTTTTGTTCTCAACTGATCATCTATATGGATCGTCATTGTACCCGAGTACTCAATTGTTTGATAAAATTCATTTTCATCTATTTTCTGGAGTAGTTCAAGACCCGTAAGAAAAATATTCTGCCCATTCAGAAGACATGAACATCCAAGAAGAAGTATGAGTATTGGCAGTTTTTTCATGATAGCTCCTTTATTATACACTTTTCAAAGAATCCACAATCTTCATTTTTTCCGCTCTTCTTGAGGGAAAGAATGAAACAATGGTCGAAACCAGAGTTCCCAGGAGGATCGCTATTAACAGACTGAGAAAATTCACTCTCAGATATATGATATTACTCATAGGAAATTCTATGCCACCCATCATTTTGGAGAAATCAATACCATGAAAATGGAGGAATGTAACAATTCCCAGCCCGACAAACGCACCGACAATACTACCCACAAAACCAAGCAGCATACCTTCACTTACGAACATTGAGAGTACCTGTCCATTCGTGAATCCCATTGATTTGATGATGCCAATTTCCCTTCTTCGTTCTAATACAACCATCATCATAATGTTTGCGATAATGAATGCTCCGAGAAAAGCAATGACAATATAGATCCAGTTATAGATCTGATTTGCCATATCCACCCACATGGCATAGCCACCAACCTCTTTCCAGGATGAGACCACAACATCATAGGTTTCTAATTTTGATGCTATTTCTTGAGCTATTCTTTTCGAATGATGATAGTTATTGAGCATGATTACGATCTGTTGTGCCTGACCGGGCATTCGAAGCAATTCCTGGGCACTGGAAAGAGGTATCTGGAATATTCTCTCATCATACATTCTTAATCCAGTATCAAAGAGTCCCACGATAGTGAATTTCTTAAGATGAAGTGCGTAATCACTGCCCTGGGTCATAACACTTATCTCATCGCCAAGCTTGTACCCAAGATCGTCTGCAAGAATCTTTCCTACGATTGCTTCGCTTCCAGCTTCGAGATATCTTCCACCGGGAAGAATAGAATTATTGAGCATCAGGAGGTTCTTTTCTATTTCAGGATCACCTGCGTAGGCGAGTGCTTGTTTATTGTTCCCTTCATTCGTCAGCAATACTCCAAAGGTTATCCGCTGGCTTAT
Organism: Candidatus Cloacimonadota bacterium; assembly: GCA_021160355.1. Taxonomy (GTDB): domain Bacteria; phylum Cloacimonadota; class Cloacimonadia; order JGIOTU-2; family JGIOTU-2; genus Celaenobacter. Next base: position 4,722 of record JAGHCS010000144.1, on the reverse strand, counting down.
CGATTTAATTTTTTTATTAATAGATTCATCATTTCTTATATCTTCTATGATCTGCTGAGGATTTTTGATATTCTCCGTTACAGGAAAAAATTTTACTTTCTCTTCAAATCCCTTTGTAGCTATTCTGATATGACCGGTTTCATTTTTAGTATAGTTATGCACAAGGTTATCGAGGAAGCCCCCGATCAAACCCTGAAGAAAGACAATTAACAAGATGGAGAGTGTGACTGAAATAACTGCCAACATTGAGCGTCGCTTATTTCTTCCAACATTTCTTATCGCAAATTTCTGTATGAATGACATAATAACTCCTTACACGAACCGCAAAGCTTTTGTTACTTCCATCTTAGAAGCTATTCTTGAAGGAAGATAACTTGCAGCGAGTGCAACTATCAAACCGAAACAGAATGCAAAGATTATTGTACCAACATTCCATTCTCCATACAATGTTCCCCAGTATGGAATTCCACTATTCTGAAAGCCAACGAATTTATCCAAAGGAATGCCCTTAATAACCAAATAGAGATTGGCACCACAACCGAGAACTACCCCCATGACACTTCCCAAAAAGCCGATAAAAAAACCTTCCCAAATGAAAAGAGTCACAATTTCTTTTCTTTTCAATCCCTGGGCACGAAGCACCCCGATTTCTCTGATCCTTTCGTATACACTCATCAACACAGAGTTAAAAATCCCTACAGCAGCAATGGCAAGTATGATCAGCATAATGATTGAACCGAATGCTTTTTTTTGCTCTGTGATACCAAGAAAAGCACTTGCAAGTTCCTCAAAAGTTATAACCTGCAAAGCAGGAAATTCGAGTTCTATTTTTTGTGCAAGTTCATTCACATCCTTCGTAAACTGGCTGTAATTAACTCTCCTATCTACCGCAACATCGATCTCTGTAACAAGATTCTCAAGATCGAGAAAATTATTCGCAGTCTGATAGCTTATCAAAGCTGTATTAAGATTGATACTTGGATCGGTCGTATTGAGCAGCCCGACAATGTAAAATTCATCAGCATTCCTACTCTCATATTTTGTGAGTGCATAAAGTGTGATATACTCACCGGCACCAACACCCATTTCATCAGCAAGATCTTTTCCAAGCATGATCTCATTCTCCTCTGTACCGGTAAAATACTCACCAATAATGTACTTATCCAAATTAAAGACCTTCCGATCCTTTTCGATATCTACAACCTGACCAATAATGGGCATTGTGTCTTCCCAGTTGGAAAGCTGCCCGAGAAAATGCGTTCTCGGTGTCGCTCCAACAACATGTTCCTGATCTTGTATATAGGCAATCACTTCATCCGGGTTGGGAATGCCGTATTTGAGAGGAAGCGATTCTTTATCTTCAGCATATTGCTTCGTAGATATCTTTATCGAAGAGGTACTGAGTTCGATGAGACTATCAATATTCGCACGATCCATGCCGGTCATCACAGAATTCATCATGATATATATAGAAAGTCCCACAGAAATCACCAGCGCAGAAAGAAAAGTTCTGCGTTTGTTCCTTCGCACATTGCGCCATGCTATCTTACTGAGCGTTTCCATGGTTCTTCCTTTCGTCCGATGCGATCATGCCATCCCGCAAAATGATCACGCGTTTTGCATGTTTCTGCACAAGCGGGTCATGAGTAGAGAAGATAAATGTAGTGTGGATTTCCTCGTTCATTTTCTGCATAACCGAGATAATATCTTCGGACATCTCTGAATCAAGATTCGCGGTTGGTTCATCAGCGAGGACAACAAGAGGATTTTTCACCAGTGCACGAGCAATAGCCACACGCTGTTCCTGTCCACCTGAAAGTTCTCGTGGGAAGCGCTCAGCCATGTCCTCCAAACCAACGATCTCGATGATCTTCGTGACCTTTTCAAAGATTTCAGTTTTACTGAATTTTTTCTCTATGATGAGAGGAAGTTCGACGTTCTCTCGGACAGTAAGCACAGGGATAAGGTTGAAGGACTGAAAAATGAAAGAGATATTCTCTTTACGGTAAAAGGTTTTCTCCTTATCTGAAAGAATTGTAAGATCATCTCCGTTATACAGCACCTTACCTTCCGTGGGAGTGTCGATACATCCTATGATATTCAGCAGTGTTGATTTTCCGCTTCCAGATGGACCAACAATCGATAAAAAATCTCCCTTTTCAATACTGAGATCCACACCCCGGAGTGCAGGTATAATCTGCTCACCTTTCATGTAGTTTTTGATAACGCCTTGTAATTCGAGTAACGGCATTTAATCCTCCTGATCAGTAAAAAATTTTCGGACTAATGTTTCATCCGCAAGCGAAAGTGTTTCTCTTTCAGCGCCGATCATCCTTTCGATCACCCTTTCAAGTCCTTTGAGTTGAATCATATAAACCTCTATATCCTCTCTTCCCTCTTGGATTTCTATAATTATCTTTGTAAAATATCTATTCATATATCCCGAAAGTCCAAGTATATATGTTGCAACCTCATCAGGATACTCACAGTTTAAAGAGTTTTCCTGTATTCCTTCTTTGATTATTTGAGCAAGTATGGGAGCAATATAATCAATGGATCGCGTGACCATCTTCTGATGCAATATGACATTTTCATCTCTATTCATCACACGTAAAAGTTCGAGCATGAACTCTTTTCTTTCGAATTTCATCTGTCCGATAATTTTGAAAGTCATATTAAATTTATCAATTGCACTGAGTTCCTCGTTTGTGAGTATTGGTTGGATAGCATCTTTCATTTGTTTAATTAACCGTTCAACAACTGCATCCAGTAGTTCATATTTGGATTTGAAATAATGGTAAATTGTACCTTTGGCAATGCCCACCTGATCAATGATCTGGTTGATCGAAGTTTGATCAAAGCCCTGCGTGTAGAACAGGTTCTGAGCTACATCGAGGATCTCATTTTTTCGAGCTTCATGTTTCTTTACGATTCGAGCCATGCTGCACCTTTCAATTATTTTTGACCGACCGTCGGTCTATTTTTTATAAGAAATATTTTGTTTGTCAAATTTTAATTAATTTTTTTTGAACTTTGCGAATGGTTGACGAAGGACACCTTCGCAATGGTTATTAATGTTATGCTAAATAAACACACCCCGATTCCTACCGGAATCACCCCTCTTTTTAGAGGGGAAAATCGGTACAAACCTGGCGCATGGGTAACAGAATAAACTTGGGACATAGGTGACACGAGAATAAATTATGGCATGGAGGTACGCGCTATGCCATGGAAAGAAGTGTCACTAATGGAAGAAAGAGAAAAAATGATCGATGATTGGTTAGCTCGAGAAAATAGCATTCAAGAGTTATCAGAGATCTATTCAGTAAGTAGGAAAACGATCTATAAATGGATTGCTCGTTTCAAGCGATATGGGAGAGCAGGTTTACAGGATCGTAGTAGAGCAGCATTACATCATCCGAATCAAACATCACCGGAGATCATACTTCTATTGGAGCAGACCAAATTAAGGTTTCCTAGCTGGGGACCGAAGAAGTTGGTACACTGGCTTAATCAATTTTATCCGGGAATTAATTTTCCTTCGGCAGGCACATCGGGTTATTGGTTGAAGCGTTTAGGTTTAGTACGACCTCGTAAGCGTCGACGTCGAGTAGAACCATATAGTCAACCTTTTATCAATTGTGATGAGCCGAATGATGTATGGAGCATAGATTACAAGGGTCAATTTAAGATGAGGGATGGTAAATATTGTTATCCGCTTACGATGAGCGATAACAATAGCCGTTATTTACTATTATGTCATGGATTGTTATCGCCGAACTATGACGAGACGAGGTTATGGATTGACTGGGTGTTTCGCGAATATGGTTTACCGATAGCTATTCGCACTGATAATGGAACACCTTTTTCATCAACGTGTTTTGCTGGCTTAAGTCGTTTATCGATACATTGGATCAAGTTAGGAATTCGTCCTGAGCGTATAGATAAGGGTCATCCCGAACAAAATGGTCGTCATGAGCGTATGCATAAGACATTGAAAGAATGGATCTTGAGCGAGAAAGGAAGTAATATAGCAGAACAGCAAATACTCTTTGAGAGATTTCGTAATGAGTATAACAATGAGAGGCCCCATGAAGCACTTTCGCAGCAGACGCCGGCAAGTCAATATCGATCAAGTACAAGAAAATATCCTGCCAGGATAAAGAGACACGATTATTCTGAATGTGATGAAGTACGCAAGGTAAAGCCTCATGGTGATATAAGTTATCTTGGGAAGAGATGGTTTTTAACAGAGCTATTACGTAGAGAAGAAGTTGGTTTATGCGAGATAGAAGATGATAAAATGCAGGTATATTTTTACACTATACCGATAGCTAAGCTGAATCTTCGTTCAGGAAAAGTTGAAAAAAATGATTGCCAGAAAAAAAGATGTTCTAATAATAGACACCATTCAAAATCTTGAGACGGCATTTCGTGCGAAATGCCGTCTCAAGATTAGTTTTGTTGATGAGAAAAGACAAATGTTGTTACCTATGCGCCCGGTTTAAAATGTAACCTATGCGTGAGTTGTACATTTCTCCTCTATCAAGAGGAGTACGGCTTTAGCCGGGAGGTGTGTTTTTACAGTTCATAATAAACTTGCTATACCTAAAATATTTAATCCCGGACACATTGTATAGAAAAACCGCTCTCTTATAGGCGTAGCTACGGTCTACTTTTTAATTAAGGCTGCTCAACTTTCGGTACCATGTATAGTTACTC
>JAGHCS010000065.1 GCA_021160355.1 Candidatus Cloacimonadota bacterium | reverse complement strand
CTTTTTCTCTTGCGACTTTGAGCATACCTTCGGATATGTCCAGACCGGTAATATCAAAATCCTGTCGTGCAATCGGAATCGTGATCCTACCTGTTCCGCATGCGAGTTCGAGAATTGGACCATCGGCTTTCTGTGCTTGCGAAATATAAAAAGGAATGTCTTCAACTATCTCTACATGCTGGGCATCATAATGAAGTCCATTCCGATAAAGTTCGTACGAGTCGATGAATTTCATCTCATTACTATTTAATGATAGTTTCTAACACTTTTTTTATTTTTTGCAACGCTCTTCCACGATGGCTGATACGATTTTTCTCTTCAAGGGGTAATTCTGCAAAACTTATGTTCGATTCCTTTAAATAGAAAATTGGATCATAGCCAAATCCCATTTCTCCTTTTTCTTCAAAACCGATATAACCTTTACATTCCCCTTCGACCACGTACTTCTCTTCATTATTTTTGATAAATACAATGACAGTTTTAAAAACCGCATCTCTCTTTTCAACATGAATATCTTTCATTTCATCGAGAAGTTTTTTTCTATTATCCTCATACGTAACATTCTCTCCAGCATATCGTGAGCTGAACACACCGGGCTCTCCATCGAGAGCATCTACAAACAAGCCGGTATCATCCGCCATTGAAGGCATTCCCGTAATGTTGAATATTTCACGAGCTTTTTTCTCTGCATTTCCTTCGAGTGTATTGCGATCTTCGATTACATCAGGAAAGTGGTCAAAATCAGAAAAAGTCAATATCTCGATAGGAAGCTCTTGCAGCAATGACTTGATTTCGGTTATTTTATCTTTATTATGAGTTGCAAGTACGAGTTTCATCATAAGTCAAACTCTTTTTTAATAATCGCAATAATCTTGTTATGTGATGAAAAGGGTATGTCGGGAAGTTCGTTCATCTGATAGTAGCGAGCAGCGACAGCATCATCTCCGGGCTTAAGTGAACCACCTGTAATGTTCATTAAAAAACCAAAAGTGATGACCCGCTTATAAATTGATGAGTTTTCAAAAAAATAACCAATAAATTTTCCTGTGTTTCCGATCAAGCCAGTTTCTTCTTCGAGCTCATGAACTGCACATTCTACTGCGGTCTCATCAATCTCCACATACCCGCTTGGCAAAGCCCAGCTTCCGGATTTTGGCTCATTTTTTCTCTTTATAAGAAGGAGTTCGTTTTCATTATTCATCACCACACATGCAGCAGCAGGAATGGGATTTGCATAATAGGTCCAGCCACATGCAGGACAATAGTGTCGAATTTTGTTATTCTCGTCTGGTTTTTGTAAAAGTTTTTCCCCGCATGAAAGGCAGTAATTGGGTTTATTTAAGTACTGCACGAGTCTATTTACACTCTTTCGATGTATTGACCTGTCCGTGTATCGATCTTCAGCGTATCACCCTTATTGATGAACAAAGGAACCTGAACTTCCAGACCAGATTCAAGTACTGCATGCTTTGACACATTAGTAGCAGTGTTCCCTTTTACACCCGGCTCACATTCCACTACCTCAAGATTTACCGTTGTAGGAAGTTCAATATAGATGATCTCATCTTCCGTTTGGAAAAGAGCTATCTCAGTATTCTCTTTCATGAAAAATTTGCTCTCCCCTATAAGCTCTTCATTGAGTTCTATTTGAGCATATGTTTCGGGATCCATTACGACAAAATGAGTGCCGTCATTATAGAGATATTCCATTTTTTTCTTTTCGATACGAACTTCTTCGACCTTCTCACCGGAACGGAACGTATTGTCAATTACATGACCTGTCCTCACATTTTTCAGCTTAGTTCGTACAAAGGCACCACCTTTGCCGGGTTTCACATGCTGAAACTCAACAATTACAAATAAATTATCTTTAAAATTTATGACCATGCCATTACGAAAATCAGCAGTTGATGCCATATTTACTCCTATCCTATAACTGGTTTCTATGAGTCAGTGCGCTGGCAAGGGTTTTTGAGCTCGTGTACTCAATATCTCCACCGATGGGCAATCCTGTTGCCAGCCGCGTGATCTTTGTTTCCGGACTTTGTAACTTGGATGTGATAAAAGCCATTGTTGTTTCACCAGCACTGCTCGGGTTTAACGCAAGTATTATTTCTTTGATATTTTCTTGCTCTATCATTTCTTTGAGTTTGGGAAAATTAATGTGGTTCGGTCCTATGCCATCCAGCGGGGAGATAAGGTTTCCCAGCACAAAATACCGTCCGTTATACACACCTGTCTCATCGATGAGATAGACATCCTGTGATTTCTCAACAACACATAAGGATGCAGCATCTCGTTCATCATCAGCACAGAAATGGCATGGGCTTTTTTCGGAAAGCATATTACAGCGCTCACATTTTTGGATCGAGTTGATAGAATCACGGATGAGATCTGCAAGATTCAATCCCACATGCGCATCCTGGCTTATCAGATAGAATGCAAGACGCTCGGCAGTTTTTTCTCCAATGCCTGGCAGCTGCTTGAAGCCGTTCTTGAGTTCTTCTAATTTTCCTTCAAACATTATGCATTGAGTCCTGGAATTTTAAGTCCGCCCGTCAAACCAGACATTTCTGTTTCGACCAATTCTTTGATCTTGATACGGGCTTCTTCCACCGCAGCAATGATGAGATCTTCCAGCATTTCAATATCTTCGGAATCAACGACTTCCTTCTCGATCTTCAACGAGATGAGTTCCTGATTGCCATTCATCACGACATTGACCATTCCACCGCCTGCAGAAGCTTCCACTGTTTGCTGCGCAAGAGCTTCCTGGCTTTCCATCATCTTTTTTTGCATCTTCTGGGCTTGTTTGAGCAAGTCCTGAAGACCTTTTCCACCTTGGAACATATATCCTCCTGAATAATTCAATTGTTCCTTACGCTGTGAAGAGAAGAAATTGTGTCAAATTTCACGAGGTATCAAAATGAAGAATATTATCTATTGAAATCTCACAAGACTGAATTTCATAAAAGAAGATCATATATATTTTGATGAATAAGATTTAGAT